>JALAGW010000029.1 GCA_022712235.1 Brevundimonas sp.
CCATCGAGGTCATGGCGGCGGCTACCTGCAGGACCGCGGTCTGGTGCCGCTGCCGGCCGCCGAACTGACCGCCGAACGCGCCAAGGCCGCCGCCATGCCCTCGATGGCTCGGCCGAACTAAGCAGGCAGCGTCTGCAATGCCCTTCTCCCCTTGTGGGAGAAGGTGGGCGCCGAAGGTGCTCGGATGAGGGATGTGAGTGCCGCGATCGGCTGATCGCGGCACTTTCCTTTTGAGCGTTACGGGAGTGAGGCGGAGCAACCCCTCATCCGTCTCGCTGCGCGAGCCACCTTCTCCCACAAGGGGAGAAGGAAAATTAAGCCGCCGCCTTGCGCCTCAACCGGGCGATGCGGCGCAGGCGGCGCCAGAAGCGGCCGCGCGCGGGCTCGGGATAGGGCTGCAGGTTCTCGACGAACTGCTCGGCCGAGGCGCGCCAGCTGAACTTCTCGGCGTAGGCGCGCACATCCTTGCGATCCAGCTCCAGGGCCTTCAGGCAGGCGGTCTTCAGATCGTCGTCGATAAAGCCGGCGCCCGAGCCCGGAATGATGTCGATGGGGCCGTGCGCCGGATAGGCGGCGACCGGGGTGCCGGCGCCCATGGCTTCCAGAATCACCAGGCCGAAGGTGTCGGTCCAGCTGGGGAAGACGAAGACGTCGGCGTCGGCGAAGCAGCGCGCCAGGTCCTCGCCGAAACGGGCGCCCAGGAACTTGGCCTCGGGGTATTTCTCTTCCAGCTCGGCGCGGGCGGGGCCGTCGCCGACGACGATCTTGGTGCCCGGCAGGTCCAGTTCGAGGAAGGTCTCGATATTCTTCTCGACCGCCACGCGACCGACGTTGAGGAAGAAGGGGCGGGGCCATTCATCGCCGCCCATCTCCTTGTAGATGGGCTCCAGATCGGGACGGAATAGGTCGGTATCCACGCCGCGCGTCCACGGAGAGACGTTGCGGAAGCCGTGCTCGACCAGTTCGTCGCGCAGGGTCGGCGTCGCCACCATCAGCCGGCCTGACGGCTTGTGGAACCACTTCATATAGGCGTAGCCGACCTGAACCGGGATCGGGAACCGGGCCGAGACGTATTCGGGGAACTTGGTGTGATAGCTGGTCGTGAAGGGCAGCTTCCACTCCACGCAGATGCGGCGCGTGGCGATGCCCAGGGGGCCTTCGGTAGCGATATGGACGGCCTCGGGCTCGAAGGCGCGCAGGCGTTCACGAATCTCTTCTTCGGCGCCCAGGGCCAGCCGGATCTCGGGATAGGTGGGGCAGGGGATGGTCTTGAACTGGCTGGGTTCAATGACCTCGACCTCATGGCCCATGGCGCGGCACTCGGCCACGGTGCGGGTCAGGGTACGGACGACGCCGTTGACCTGGGGCTCCCAGGCGTCGGTGACCAGAACAATGCGCATGAAGTCGAGTGGGCCCGGGCCGTTTCGCTGAGCCGGCAATTCTAGCCGCTTCGCATGACGAAGGCGAGACGGCTTACAGCGGCAGGACCGTCGTCGACTTCACCTCTTCGAGAACGGCATAGGTCCGCGTATCGCGGGCGCCCGTCGTCGACCGATGATCAGAACAACGAAACGGCGAGTTTTCTGTCTGGTGAAAGGGCCATGACCGCGCGTTCCACTTCGGCGTAGGCGGCGACGATGTGATAGAAGGAACTGGCTGGCGCAGGTTCCTCGATAAAGCGCCCGACCTCCAGCAGCTTGTCCTTCCACAGGCCGTCTGACGTCAGGTAGCGCCACAGGCCGGCCTCGGCCCTGGCCGCCTGGTTCAGGCAGAACTCGCGCCGTCCGTCGTCTGACAGCGTCGCAAAGATCAGCGACGCCTTGAGCCACTCTGTCTGCGGCCAAAGACGGGCGCGCTCGCTGCGCACGGTGCCATTGATGTTGCGGCTGTCGATGATGACTTCCTTGTGGGGATCGAACCCGTCCAAGCCGCTGAGATAGAGGTTCCAGGCTAGGCAGGCGAGCTCGGTGTCGCCGCGTGCTTTTGCGTGCAAGGCGAGCAGGCCGGACCACTCCAGTTGATGGCCGGGCTCGATCAACTCGCTCCGCCTGTCGTCGGGCGGGGTCCAGTCGTCATCGAAGAATTCGCCGATGAGGCCGATCTTCTGGTCGATCAGTCGGGTACGGGCGATCGCAACGATGGAATCGGACAACTCGCGCCAACCAGCGTCGGCGCTCGCCTCCTCCCATGCCATCGAGGCTTCGAGCATGTGCATCAGGGGGTTGGCCTGATAGGGCTTGGCTCCGACTTCGGTCAGCCCGCCCTTGTGGCTCCGTTCCTGAAGCAGGAGCTCACGCACCGCGACGGCGCGCGGCTCCATGTCCGCCCGCCCCAGGGCGCGACCCGCGAAGGCCAGCGCCAGAAGCAGAAAGGCCTGATCATACAGACTGGCGTGTTCGTCGATTGGCTGGCCATCAACATCCAGGATGGAGCGAAGCAGTCCGTCCGGTCGCGTGAACGGTCCATCCAGATAGTCCAGCCCGCTTTCAACCGCGCGTCGCCAGGGGCCTTGCCAACCCAGCAAGCCGGCCTGGCTGTAGGCATAAATCTGTCTCGCCTGGACACGGGCGCGTTTGGCGCTTCGCACCCGACGTCCGTCCAGGCCCAGGGTTTCTTCGAACGCGCCGCCGTCATTTTGGCCGAGCGTGCACCAGATCGGCAGGGCCTTGCTTCTCAACCATGCGCTCAAACGCGTGGCGCCCTCGTAGAAGGAGGGGGTAGCCGAAACTTCGAAATCGAGGTGCCGGGGAGAAAGATTCTCGAGTCGTTTGACGACCTTTTTGACATCCTGGCTGCGCTTCAGATCGGTGACGAGGACGGCGTCCTGCTCCACCACGATTCCGATGTTGCGCAATCCGATGGCCGCCACCAGGACCCCGTCGCGCGCACGGATGAGGCAGCCCTCTGAATCTTCCAGGACATGCAGACCGACATCGCCTTCGCCCGAGGCGTGAACGGCGTCCCAGGCGCCGAGATCGGACCATTCAAAGGAAACCGGCAGCACGGAGGCCCGCCGGGTCTTCTCCATGATCGCGTAGTCGACCGAGATCTTGGCGGCGGTTCGGAAGGCTTCGCCCAAGAGGATGCAGCCGCTGTCGTGCACCGCTGCATCGACTGCGTCCCTGACGCTGGCATGCAGGGAATTGGCCGACTGCGTGAATTCTTCTTCGAGCAGGTCGGCCCGGACGATGAAGTTGCCGCTGTTCCAAAGGTAGCCGCTGTCGATGTAGCGCCGCGCCGCGCTCTCGGTCGGCTTCTCCACGAAGGCGGCGACGGGGCTGAGACCAACGGACGCCGGCGCGATATAGCCATAGGCCGAAGACGGCGAGGTGGGCACGATACCCAGGGTCACGATGCGGTCAGCCAGCGAAGCTTCAACAGCCTGGGCCACAGCTTCATGGAAGGCGTCGTGATCCGGCACGTGGTGATCGGACGGGACGAACAGGTTGACCGCGTCGGGCGACTGTCGTCGCGTCCAGATCGCCGCGGCCGCCATAGCCGCGGCAGAATCGCGTCCCTCGGGCTCCAGCAAGATAACGGCTGAGGCGCCGATTTCGGATAGCTGGTGTAGAATGGTCTTCTGATGGCCGGCGCCGCCTACGATGATCAGGCGGCCGTCGCCAGCGGCCAGCGGGGCCACGCGTTGAACGGTTTCCTGAAATAGGGATCTGTTGCCGGCCAAGGGAATAAAATGCTTGGGCCGCGACGGTCGGGAGGCGGGCCACAGTCGCGTGCCGGCCCCACCGCAAAGAATAACCGGATATACAGATGGCCTCGAACTCATGGGACATGGGTTTAGCGGCGCGGCTCCAGTTGGTCGAGGCCCTGACAAGTCTGCGCCCTGTATTCCAGTCACAGCGGCAGCACCGTCGTCGACTTCACCTCTTCGAGAACGGCATAGGTCCTTGTCTCGCGCACGCCGGGCATCCGCACCAGAATATCGCCGAGGAAGACGCGGTAGGCGTCCATGTCGGCCACCCGCGCCTTGATCAGATAGTCGAAGCCGCCGGCGACCATATGGCACTCCAGCACCTCGGGCTGACGGCGCACGGCGTCGGCGAAGGCGTCGAAGACGTCGCCCGTGGTCCGGTCCAGCAGCACTTCGATAAAGATCAGCAGGGCCCGGTCGGCCGAGGCCGGGTCGATCAGGGCGGCGTAGCCGGTGATGACCTTCTTGTCCTTCAGCCGTTTGACCCGTTCGAAGCAGGCGGCGGGCGACAGATTGCACCTTCGCGCCAGTTCCGCGTTGGATATGCGGCCGTCGATCTGCAGCACGCGCAGCAGACGGCGATCGGTGTCGTCCAGAGTTTGCATGGCGGTTGCGCCTTTCGGCCGAAGGATCATTGGTTCGGGCCGCCATCATACAATGCACATTCGGTGAAGTCCGCCATATATGCAGCAAATCGAAGGGTTTGATCCCAGGGTGAGATGATGACGCCGACCGACCTGAAGCACTGGGACGACCTGGACCGGAACAAGTTCCGCGACGAGGGCGCCGTGGTCGCCGAACTGCTGGCCAACCCCGGCCTGACGACGGCCGAGCGCGCCGACGTGCTGCGCGACGCCATCGCCCTGGTCGATCAGGCCCGCGCCAGCCAGAAGAAGCAGGGCGTGGTCGAGAGTTTCCTGCAGGAGTTTTCGCTGGGCACCCGCGAAGGTCTGGCCCTGATGTGCCTGGCCGAGGCCCTGCTGCGCACCCCTGACGCCGACACCCGCGATCGCCTGATCGCCGAGAAGATCGGCTCCGCCGACTGGGCCTCGCACATGGGCCAGTCCGACAGCCTGTTCGTCAACGCCTCGACCTGGGGTCTGATGCTGACCGGCAAGCTGGTCGACGTGGACGATGAGGCCAAGACCGACCTGTCGGGCTTCCTCAAGCGCATCGCCGGGCGTCTGGGCGAGCCGGTTATCCGTCAGGCCGTGGCCACCGCCGTTAAGATCATGGGCGAGCAGTTCGTGGTCGGCCGCACCATCGAGGCGGCGCTGAAGCGCTCGGACCGCGAGGGCTGGCTGTGCAGCTTCGACATGCTGGGCGAGGGCGCCCGCCCTGTCGCCGACGCCGAGCGCTATGAGAAGATCTATGCCGACGCCATCGAGGCCGTGGGCAAGACCGCCAAGGGCCAGGGCCCGGAGGCCGGTCACGGCGTCTCGGTCAAACTGTCGGCCCTGTCGCCGCGCTATCAGGCGGTGCAGGAAGATCGCGTCTGGGAGGAGCTCTATCCCCGCATCCTGCGTCTGGCCCTGATCGCCGCCAAATACGACATCAACTACACCATCGACGCCGAGGAAGCCGACCGTCTGGCCCTGTCGCTGAAGCTTCTGGAGCGGCTGGCGCGCGAGCCGGAACTGGGCGACTGGAAGGGTCTGGGCCTGGCCGTTCAGGCCTATCAGAAGCGCACGACGGAAACGGTGCAGAAGCTGGCCGAACTGGCCAAGTCCTCGGGCCGTCGCCTGATGGTGCGTCTGGTCAAGGGCGCCTATTGGGACACCGAGATCAAGCTGGCCCAGGTCAACGGCCGCACCGACTATCCGGTCTTCACCACCAAGCCCGCGACCGACCTCAACTATCTGGTCTGCGCCAAGGCCCTGATCGAGGCCTCGCCCTACATCTACGCCCAGTTCGCCACCCACAACGCCCATACCCTGGCGGCGGTGCGGCGCATGGCGCGCGACCGCAACGTGACCATCGAGCACCAGCGCCTGCACGGCATGGGCGAGGCCCTCTATGACGCCGCGCACGAAGCCTGGACCGACGAGACGGTCATCGTCCGCGCCTATGCTCCCGTCGGCGGTCACGAAGAACTGCTGCCCTATCTGGTGCGCCGACTGCTGGAAAACGGCGCCAACTCCTCCTTCGTCCACGCCCTACTGGACGAGCGCGTTCCCGCGGCCGCTGTCGCCGCTGACCCCATCACCGCCGTCGAGGCCCAGCCCGACCGTCACCCCAGGATTCCGGTTCCCATGAACATCTACGGCGATCGCCAGAACTCCCTCGGCCGCGACTATTCGCAGGCCGCCGACCGTGAGCGCCACGCCAAGGCCTTGGAGCGCGTCGACAGCGAGAAGCTGACGTCCGGCCCCATCATCGGCGGCAAGCTGAAGGCCGGCGTGAACCCGCAGGACGTGACCAATCCCTTCGACCGTTCGCAGGTTCTGGGCCACGTCTCGGAAGCTTCGGTTGAGGATGTCGACGCCGCCGTCACGGCTGCGGGCAACGCCCAGGTCGCCTGGGACCGCGTTGGCGGCGCCGGCCGCGCCCCGATCCTGCGCGCCATGGCCGACGCCCTGGAAGCCGACATGGACCGTCTGGTCGCCCTGCTGTCGCGTGAAGCGGGCAAGACCCTGAACGACGGCGTGGCCGAGGTGCGCGAAGCCGCCGACTTCTGCCGCTACTACGCCCTGCTGGCCGAACGCGACTTCGGCGGTCGCCAGACCCTGAAGGGCCCGACCGGCGAGACCAATGAGTTGGTGCTGCACGGTCGCGGCGTCTTTGCCGCCATCAGCCCGTGGAACTTCCCGCTGGCCATCTTCGCCGGCCAGATCGCCGCTGCTTTGGCCGCCGGCAACGCCGTGGTGGCCAAGCCCGCCGAGCAGACCCCGCTGATCGCCGCCGAGGCCGTCCGCCTCTTCTACAAGGCCGGCCTGAACCCCGACCTGCTGGCTCTCGTGCCCGGCCGCGGCGAGGTGGTCGGCGCGGCCCTGACCAACCATCCGGGCGTCGACGGCGTGGCCTTCACCGGCGGCACCGACACCGCCAGCGCCATCAACCGCGGCCTGGCCGCGCGTCCGGGCGCCATCATCCCCTTCATCGCCGAGACCGGCGGTCTGAACGCCATGTTCGTGGACACCACGGCGCTGAAGGAACAGGTCATCGACGACGTCATCCTGTCGGCCTTCGGCTCGGCCGGTCAGCGTTGTTCGGCCCTGCGCGTCCTCTATGCGCCCAAGGAAGCCGCCGACGCCCTGATCGAAGGCCTGAAGGGCGCGCTGGCGACCCAGGTCATCGGCGACCCGACCGATCCCAGGACCGACATCGGTCCGGTCATCGACGCCGAGAGCCGCGCCAATCTGGAAGCCCACGTGGCGCGTCTGTCCAAGGACGCCAAGATCGTCGCCCGGGCGGAACTGGCTGCCGGTTCGGACAAGGGCGACCTGTTCGCCCCGACCATCGCCGAGATCCCGACCCCGGACTTCCTTGAACGCGAGGTCTTCGGCCCGATCCTGCACGTCTATCGCTATGACTCGAAGGACCTGAAGTCGGTCGCCGCCAAGCTGGCCGCGCGCGGCTACGGCCTGACCTTGGGCGTTCACAGCCGCATCGAGGCCTTCGCCGACGAGGTCGTGCGTCTGGTTCCGGCCGGCAACGTCTATGTGAACCGCTCGATCATCGGCGCCGTCGTCGGCGTACAACCGTTCGGCGGCGAAGGCCTGTCCGGCACCGGCCCGAAAGCCGGCGGCCCCAACAGCCTGATCCGCTACGCCGCCGAGAAGGCCATCAGCGTCAACATCGCAGCTCAGGGCGGCGACCCGGCGCTGCTGAACCTCTGATTGTCGGGAAGGAGGCGAAGCGGGGCGGGCTCGTCGCGCTTCGCCCCAAATCGGTCTAAGACCTGCTCTTAAGGAGCCTGGATGATCGACCTGTTTCGCAGCGAAAATGTCGTTGTCCGCGCCGTGCCTGTGGAGGACGTCAGCCGCTGGGTCGTGACGTTCGACAACTACGGCATCGGTCACGGCTTTGACCGTCCTGCATTTGGCGAGAGCTTCCTGCGTCACGCCGGGGTCTCTGCGGTTCATGTGATGGGCAGTCGCGAGGAGTGGTATCAGTATCGGGAGATGGCCGAGGTCATGGCCGCGGTGCGCCGCATCACAGCTGGCGCTGAGCGAGTGATGACCTATGGGTCGAGCATGGGCGGCTATGCAGCAATCAGGTTCGCCGATGCCGCCGGCGCCCACGCCGCTCTGGCGATATCACCCCAGTACTCCATTGATCCCGCCAAGGTTCCCTTCGAGACGCGTTGGCGTCAGGAGGCTCACGGCATCCGGTGGTTGCCGGAAATCGACGGTCCCATAAAATGCGGCTGTACGCCGATTATCGTCTTCGATCCCACCGGCGACGATCGCCGTCACGTTGAGATGATCGCGGCGGAAACGGCGATCGAGCGTATCGACCTTCCCCATAGCGGGCATCCCTCCGCGACCTATCTTTCTGAGCTGGAGTTGCTTGGGCCTCTGGTCCTGCAGACCCTGTCAGGCGCCCTGAACGTTGCGGGCTTTCGTGCTGATGCGCGGCGACGAAAACCGCAGTGCCCAGCCTATCTGTCTCGTTTGGCGGAGCTGCAGCCCCCGCGTCGCGCCGATCTGGCCCTGGCTCTAGCCCGTCGAGCTAACAATCTTGCGCCGGCCAACCCGATCGCGCTGGCGGCCGTGGCCTCGCTCCTTGGCCGACTGGGAGAACATGAGCAGGCACTTGCCTATCATGATGTACTGTCGAACGTCACCGAACGTGCGCCGAACTATCTGGTCCTGCGCGCTCAAGCCCTTGTCGATGCAGGCCGGCCGGATGAGGCGCGCGTGCTGGCCAGGGAGATCGTGGCGACCAGTCCAGACACTGCAAATCTCTGGGCTTGGCTGGGCCATATAGAATGGCAGTGCGGCGCGCATGGAGCTGCAATAAAGGCGCTGGAGCACGCCGTAGGCCTGTTTCCGTCGCACGCTGACTATCAGCTGCAGCTTGACCACTATCGGGCAAGCCTCCCTTTAGACACGGAGGCTTTGCCAAAAGGGGGCCTGGCGCGCGTGGTCAGGACGGCGAAACTTTGGCTGCGCAGGGGCGCAGCGGCTAGTCAGGCTGACGTCGATAGCCCTGGGTAAACGATCACCACCACCTGAAGCGACTGCACTCCCGGCATCGAAGGCCTCTTCCCGGAAAACGGGAGAACACCCTGCGTGGAAGCGACTAGACTCCCCGCTGCACGATGATCCCGAACGAGGTTGTGGAGAAGCCCGAGAGCGCCATCTGAAGGTGCGGCTGCTCCCGGTAGGGCGGAAGATCGATGAAACGGTCAACCTCTCCGTCGCCCGGATTGAAGTCGAACGGCGCTACGGTATGCCCCTGTTCAGTAAGGCGGGCGGCCAGCCTTTCAAAATCTCTGCGTCGGAACAGCACCGTGCCGAGATTGTCGACAGTCTCTTCATTTGAGCTGGTGTTGTACTCGGTCGTGTGGATTGCCCAGCCGCCCGGTTTCAGGCACTGGATCGACCGCTCGATGAAGGCGAGGCCATGCTCGATGGAGCCAAGGTGCTCCAGCGCGCAGGCTGACCAGCAGAAGTCGAAATCAACGAATTCAGCCGGCACGTCGTTCATGTCGCAAGCCTGGAACGACACGTTTTCGGTGAAAAGGTCGTCGGGGCAGACGGCAGGCTTTCGCAGAGCCTCCTTGCCGACAGCATGTTGGTTGGTCAGGGTCCAGCCCATCGCCTCCGCCATTTCAACATCCATGTCGGTCGCGAGGATGCGGCAGTTTTGGGAGGCGAAGAAGGCGCTTAACGGTTCAGAGCCGACGCCGAAACCGAGGCCTCGGGCGCCCGGCACCACGGCACCGCGTTCCCAGAGCGCCTGGCAGATAAAGACGAATTCCCACAGCTTGCGATGATAGCGCAAACCTTCGCAAAGACGCCCGCTCCAGTATGAAAAATAGGGGGTCTTAAAGCTCTCCTGACGGCACAGTGTGCTGTTGGGAAATGCGAAGCTCCCCGGCTCGCCTTCTATCATGGGCGGCTGACCGTACCATGCCGCTCGATCAGGGAGGGCGAGACTGTTGTAAAGCAGCCGTGTTTCTCGGCGATGTTCTTCCATCGCCAAGGTTAGGGCGTTGATTTGGCTAAACGCGGCCTGAAACTTGTTGGTGACCTGCTCTGCTTGGCGAGTTTTCCTGCGCCAGAACTTCAAGGGGTTTATCAAAACAGTCTCGCCTGGAAATTTCTGAAAGCCCACGAGGCCTCGTGCCACGCTCGTATCGATTTGCGGCGCCGCGGGAAAGGCTTGACTGCCTTTTTTCAAGCCGACGTTTGTGAGGCGGCGGGTGGCCATTCACCTGCCCGGCTGAGCGCGCTGAGGCGGGGCTTGTCGATCTGGTCGCCGATCCAGTGGGCGGTTTCGATCATCTGGTCGAGGTCGTAGCCGGTCGAGAAGCCAGCGCGTTCCAGCATGTAGACCAGGTCTTCACTGGCGATGTTGCCGGTCGCCCCGGGGGCGAAGGGGCAGCCGCCGATGCCGCCGACGGAGGCGTCCAGGATGTCCACTCCGGCTTCGACGCCGGCATAGGCGTTGGCCAGGCCGGTGTTGCGGGTGTCGTGGAAATGCAGGCGCAGGGTCGCGTCGGGCGCGGCCTTGCGGGCGGCTTCGACTTTTTTCGTCACGCTCCACGGATCGCCCACGCCGATGGTGTCGGCCAGGGCGATCTCCTCGACGCCCAGGGCGGCGATGCGGATGACCAGTTCGCTGACCTGCTCGACCGAGACCTCGCCGTCGAAGGGGCAGCCCCAGACGCAGGACAGGGTGGCGGTCAGCTTGGGGGCCGCGCCGGGCGCGCCTTCTGCGTTGCGACGACCCGCTATGATGTCGGCCAGCATCTGCACCTGCTGGTCGACGTTCAGGCCCTGGTTCTTCAGGCCGAAACCGTCGGTGGCGGACATGGCGACATTGACCTCGTCCACCGCCGTGCCGAGCGCGCGGTCATAGCCCTTGCCGTTCAAAACGAGGCCGATGCGGCTGCCGCCCTCGGCGGGGGGCAGGGCGGCCATGACCTCTTCGGCCCCGGCCATCTGCGGCACGTATTTCGGGTGGACGAAGCTGACGGCCTCGATGCGCCTGGCGCCCGCGGCTTCCAGGCGGCGCACGAAGTCGGCGCGGACGGCCGGCGTCAGCACGGCCTTTTCGTTCTGCAGGCCGTCGCGCGGGCCGACCTCGACGATCTGGATGAAGCGACCCATCAGCGTGCGCTCCGTTCGCCGGCGCCCGCTGGCGCATAGACGGTGAGGCGTACGTCGTCGCCTGAGGAGTAGTTGTGGCCGCTGACCACGCCCACGGCGCGCCCGGCGGCGCCGAGGTCGGCCAGGGCGCGGCGGAACTCTTCGTCGTCATGGGCCTCGACGATGGCGGGGCGACCCTCGGCCAGGGCGCGGGCGGCGCCGGGGCCGTCGGTCAGCTGGGTGTCGCGTCCGGTCAGGAAGACGAAGCTGGGCTCATGGAAGGTGGTGATGGCCACCGGTCCCGGATAGCGGCCCTGGGCCGGGCTCAGCTCGGCCGATTCCAGGGTCTTCACCAGACGCGGGGCGATGGACAGGGGGCGCAGCTGGCGGATGGTCCCGGCCAGACCGGCGTGGGCGATGACGCCGCACGCGATGGCGGCCCGCACCCCGGTGATCG
>JALAGW010000277.1 GCA_022712235.1 Brevundimonas sp.
CCCTCCACCGCTTCGCGGTCCCCCTCCCCACAAGGTGGGGAGGAAAGACTCGGCGTTACCTACAAACTGACCGGGTTCAGCACGCGGACGTGCTGGCCGGTGTTCAGGCCCAGTTCGGCGTAGGTCCAGCTGACGGCGACGCCTTCGCGGACGATGGCCTTGCACAGGTCAGGGGCGCGGCGGATCAGGCTGAGCTCGGCCGGGTCCGTGTCCTTGATCTTGACCTCGAAGCTGGAGGCCTCGGTGCAGCCGTTGGAGCCGACCACGACGGTCAGGCGCTGGCCGTCGAAGTCGACCTTGCGGACGGCTTCCAGGGCTTCGGTCTGGACCACGGCCTGGTTGTTGATGTTGACCTTCCGCTCCCCGCCGTCGTTCGAATAGATGACGCAGCCGCCCAGCAGCGGCAGCAGGGCGACGGCCGCGACGGCCGCCCTGATGGAGGCCTGGCGCATCAGTTGGCCTCGGCCGGGGTCGAGTGGATGACGCGGGTGGTCGGCTTGTCGCTGGCGATGATGATGCAGCCCGAGAGCATGGGCGCGGCGACGGCGGCGACGGCGAGAGCGATGATGATACGGCGCATAGGTGTTCCCCTTCTTTGCTGACGGGGAAACTGCCAGCGTCGCCGCTCCAGATCACGTGAATAATCGGAAAGGCGGGACTTGAACCGAACCGCCACAGTCATAGCTACTGTGACCGCCTCCCCCGGGACATCATCGAAAGATCATTGCATGAGCCTGCTGTTCACCCCGCGCGCCGTCGGGCCGCTGACGCTGAAGAACCGCATCGTCATCGCCCCCATGTGCCAGTATTCGGCCGTGGACGGCGTGCCCCAGCCCTGGCACGCCCAGCACATCGCCCGCCTGGCCCTGTCGGGCGCCGGGCTGGTGGTGATCGAGGCCACGGGCGTCGAGGCGGCGGGCCGCATCTCCTGGGCCGACACCGGCCTGTGGAACGACGAACAGGAAGCCGCCTTCGCCCGGATCATCCGCGACATCCGCACCTGGTCCGACACGCCGATCGGCGTCCAGCTGGCCCATGCCGGACGCAAGGCCTCGACCAATCCGCCGTGGATCGACCGCGGCGGCCCGGCGTCGGAGGACAAGGCGTGGCAGACCTTTTCCGCCTCGGCCCAGGCCTTCAAGGACGACTGGCACACGCCGACGGCGCTGGATCAGGCGGGGATGGACCGGGTGGTCGAGGCCTTTGTCGATTCGGCGAAACGCGCCGACCGGGCCGGGTTCGATCTGGTCGAACTGCACGCCGCCCACGGCTATCTGCTGACCCAGTTCCTGTCGCCGCTGTCGAACGAACGGACCGATGCGTTCGGCGGTTCGCTGGAGAACCGGATGCGCTTCCCCCTGCGGGTGGCCCAGGCCCTGCGCGACGCCTGGCCCCGGACCAAGGCGCTCGGCGCGCGCTTCAACGGTTCGGACTGGACCGAAGGTGGGATCACGCCGGACGAGGCCGCCGTCTTCGGTCAGGCCCTGCACGCGATGGGATACGACTATCTGCATCTGACCAGCGGCGGCAATATCGCCACGGCCCGCATCCCCGGCGCCGCGCCCGGCTATCAGGTCACCTTCGCCGAAACGGTCAAGGCCGCGGTTCCCGAGGCCAATGTCATGGCGGTCGGCATGATCGTCGCGCCGCAACAGGCCGAAGACCTGCTGGTTCAGGGCAAGGCCGATCTGGTCGCGGTCGCCCGCGCGGTGCTGGACGACCCGAACTGGGGCCATCACGCCGCCGTCGCCCTGGGTCAGCCCGAGGCCCTGCCCGTCCAGTATGAACGGGCGGACGCGGCCCACTGGCCGGGCTATGCGGCGGCGCGAACCCCGGCGGACTGAGGCTTGTCGGACGGCGTGGCCGCGATCATGGCCGCGCCGTTCGTCAGGGCGTCGGCCTCGGGCTGGGGCCGGCCCAGGAGATAGCCCTGGACCTCGTCACAGCCTTGGGCGCGCAGGAATGCGAGTTGCTCGGCCGTCTCCACGCCCTCGGCCAGAACCGGGATCGACAGACTTTCGCCGATGGTCAGAACGGCGCGGATGATGGCCTGCGACTGCGGCAGATCGCCGTCCAGCTCCGTCATGAAGGAGCGGTCCAGCTTGATCTTGTCGAAGGGGAAGGCGCGCAGGGTCGACAGCGACGAATAGCCGGTGCCGAAGTCGTCCATGGCGATGGTGACGCCCAGGGCCTTCAGCTGACGCAGGACGTGGGTGGTGCGCTCCATGTCGCTGATCATGGCCGTCTCGGTGATCTCCAGCTCCAGGCGAGACGCCTCCAGCCCCGTCTCCTCCAGAACCTGCTGCACCAGACGCGGCAGGTCCACATGGCCCAACTGCACCGGCGACAGGTTGACGGCGATCTTGTGCGGCTCGGTCCAGGCGGCCGCCTGCCTGCAGGCCTGACGCAGCACCCATTCCCCGATCGGCAGGATCAGGCCGGTCTCCTCGGCCACCGGAATGAACTCCGACGGCGGGATGTAACGGCCGTCCTCGTCCTTCCAGCGCAGCAGGACCTCATAGCCCGTCGCCTTGCCGGTCTGGACCGAGGCCTGGACCTGATAGTGCAGCTCGAACCGTTCGTTATCCAGGGCCTCGCGCAGGGCCTGGGTGACACGGCGACGCGCGCGCACGGCCTGATCCATGTCCGCCTCATAGAAGCAGATGTCGACGGTCAGCGACCCCTTGGCGCGGTACATGGCCAGGTCGGCGTTGTTGATCAGGGTCGACAGGTCGTCGGCGTCCTCGGGCCAGAGAGACACCCCGATGCTGGCGCCGCACGACAGGTCGGCATGGTCGATGGTCACCGGACGGAAGACGACGGCGCGCAGCATCGCCCAACTGGCCCGCAACGACAGCCAGAACGGCATGACGAACCGCGCCTCCGTCCAGGACCGCCTGACGCGCCAGAGCGCCG
>JALAGW010000278.1 GCA_022712235.1 Brevundimonas sp.
GACGCCTTTGACGCCGAGGCGGCGCCTGAGGTCTATGAGGCTGCGGTGGCCGACGTCGTGGGCCGCATCGCGGCGGGCGAGCTGTTCCAGGCCAATATCGCCCGCGCCTGGAGCGGGCGCTTGCAGGCGGGGCGTGATCCGTTCGAGGTCTTCGTGCGGCTGGCGAAGGAGCGAGGCGCGGCCTATGGCGCCTTCTGGCGCATGGGGGAGCGAGCCCTGGTGTCCAACTCGCCCGAACTGTTCCTGACCTTTGATCCCGCCTCGGGCCGGATCGAAACCCGACCGATCAAGGGGACGCGACCGCGCGACGCCGATCCGGCGCGCGACGCCGAACTGGCGGCCGACCTGGTCGCCAGCGCCAAGGACCGGGCCGAGAACCTGATGATCGTCGATCTGATGCGCAACGACCTGGCGCGGGCGGCGACGCCCGGCTCTGTGCGGGTCGAGCGACTGTTCGAGGTCGAGCGCCACCCCACCGTGCATCATCTGGTCTCGACGGTGACGGCGACCGCCCGGCCTGACGTCGGCGCGGCCGAGGTGCTGGAGGCGACCTTCCCGCCCGGCTCGATCACCGGGGCGCCCAAGCATCAGGCCATGAAGGTGATCGCCGGCCACGAGCCGCCGCGCGGCCCCTGGTGCGGCTCATTGTTTGGGCTGGGTCTGTCGGGCGACCGCAGCTTGACGGCCTCGGTTCTGATCCGCACGGCGTGGTTTGAGCGGGACGAGGCGGGCTGGTCCTGGCGCGCCCTTGCCGGGGCGGGCATCGTCGCCGACAGCGCCCCCCGCGCCGAGCGCGAGGAGACCGAGGCAAAGATCCGTGCGTTGAAGGAAGCCCTGGTCGGCGCCTAGCAGTCGGAGCAGACCACTTTTTCGACCGTCCGCGGCCGCAGATAATAGCTGCGGGTGAACCTGATCGGTTTGCTGATCACCTGACCGAAGGCCGAGTTGTACTCGAATTCGGTTTCGCCCAGGATCAGGCTCTGTTCGTTTTCGATCAAGCCAGGCGGCAGGTCACTGATGACCTCGTTTTTCGCGAGAGGGTCCATGGCGTCGCCGCTGACCCGACTCCAGTCGACGCGCGCCACGCCCTTCGAATCCTTGGTCACGCTGGAAACGCGGATCGACAGCGTCTCGGCGGAGAAGGGGCGCATGATCATGTCGCCGATGGCGAAGACGGCGGTCAGGTCCTGGGTCGATGTTACATCCGACTGCGCCACCAGGTCGGCGACAATGGAGGCCGTATGGCCGGCGCGGCGGTGGGCCATGTAGGCCTGACAGAATTCTACCATGCCGAAATAGATCAGCATCACCACCGGCGCGATCAGGGCGAACTCGACGGCCGAGACGCCGTGTCGGTCGCGCCAGAAGCGCATGAGGGGCGCAAGCAGGCCTGACCTCATTGATAGGGCTCGTTGCGGAAGGCCAGGGAGGTGGTCAGCATCACCTTGTGATCCTTGGTGCGCGACACGGCCTGGGCGATGAAGGGTGTGATGATCGGCTGCTCGTACCAGACCCGCACCAGAACGCGGTCGCCGGGCTGGCCAGGCAGATACTGCAGAACCGAAGGGTCGAACGTTCCGGATTTCAAGGGGTCGTCCGCGATGGGGTCGGTGTAATTCTCGACCACGCGCACGTCGATATAGGCGCGGGTTGGGCAGTCCCCGGCGAAGACGCTCATCTGTTCGCACAGCTTCTGCTTGAGCGCCGCGGGGGTCAGCGCCCCCTGCTGGGCCTGACCGGTGCGCACCAGGCGGCCCATGTCGGACACCGCCGTTTCGACGACGGCGTCGACCAGAAGCAGCAAGCCGATCTCGAGAATGCCGAACAGGAGGATGAAGAAGGGCAGGGCGATCATGCCGAACTCGACCGCCGCCGAGCCGTCCCGCGCGCGTCGTCGGCGCCTCGACGAGGCGCGGTCTGGACGACGAAGGAACCGCAGGATCATGGAGATCAGGACGCCGGAACGGCCCGCACGCTGGGCGAGCAGCTGGAACCGCAGGCCATCTCCGTCGCCTGGCCGCCGCGCCAGACGCGGACCGAACCCGCCGAACCAGCGCTGACCACGACCTGGCTCTGGAACAGGGGGCGGCCCAGGGCGTCGACGGCGATGACCTCGGTCACGCCGTAACCCTTGCCCGTGATGAACAGGGTGTTGGCGTCCACCACGGTGACGTCGGCGATGCGGGGATTGGCGACGATGACCGAACTGGCCGGGGCCCTCAACTGGACGCGCGTGGCGTGATCCACTTCGACGTTCAGCGGTCGTGACTGGGCCTGTGCCGATGCGGCGAGGCCGAGCGTGAACAGGGCGGCGGTCAGGCTGAGCCTGAACGTCTTGAGGGACCGGGGCATGGGCGGCGGCTCCGAGGGATTGATCGAGCGCGCGCGAGCGCTAGGCGTGGAACCTGGCGCTGAAAGATCAAGAATTCCTGAAGGTCGGTGCTGATCAGGGTGTGGTGGGCGATTCTATAGTAAACGCAAAAGTAACCATCAAATATCCGAGTCGGATGGCCTCATTTTACTCGCCCTTAATGATCGGTGCCGCATTGTCGCCATGCAAACGGGGGTCAGGCGGGCAAAAACCGGTGACCCTGGTCATTGAACTGTTGCTCGCTTAGACAAATAAGGAAGGCATTCATGCGTAACTTCATCAAGAACTTCGCCAACGACGAATCCGGCGCCACCGCCATTGAATACGGCCTGATCGCTGCTCTGATGGCCGTCGCCATCATCGCCTGCCTGACCGCCTTTGGGCCGAAGATGCTGGCGGCGTTCACTTCCGTCGGCACGTCGATGAGCACGCCCAAGGACGTCACGACCGGCGGTTAAGCCGAGACGACGATCTTAAGAGATCAAGAAGGGGTCGGGGCGTGAGTGCCTCGGCCCTTTTTTTTGGGTTGACGCCGTGGATACTGGCTGAAATCCAATCCAGATTACCCTGATCAAAGGGGCGTCGCACGAGCACGGCAACTCTGATTTAACGGACGGAGCATTAGGATCATCACATGGACATGCTGATCTTGCTCTCGCTCGCCTTCCTGCCGGCTTTGATGATCGTCGGCGGTCTGAATGACCTGACGACGATGAAGATCCCCAACTGGGTGTCGCTGGCCCTGTTGGCCGCCTTTGTGCCGGCGGCGCTGCTGGC
>JALAGW010000279.1 GCA_022712235.1 Brevundimonas sp.
CATGTCCAGGTCGTTGGGCGGTTCGTCGAGGACCAGCATGTTGGCGGGCTTGGCCAACGCCCTTGCCAGAAGAAGGCGGTTGCGTTCCCCGCCCGACAGGGTCGAGATCGGCTGGCGCAGCTGGCTCTCCTGGAACAGGAAGTCCTTGGCGTAGGCGGCGACGTGCTTGGAGAAGCCGCGCACCAGAATGCTGTCGCCGCCGCCCGGCGTCAGGGCGTCCCACAGGGTCATGTCCGACTTAAGCCCCTCGCGCGACTGATCCAGATAGACGGGCTCCAGATTGGCGCCAAGGCGGACGGTCCCTTCGTCCGGCGTCAGCTCGCCCAGCAGGGTCTTGACCAGGGTGGTCTTGCCCGCGCCGTTGGGGCCGACGATGGCCAGGCGGTCGCCGCGCATGACGCGGGTGGTCAGGCCCTTGAAGATGGTGCGCTGGCCGAAGACCTTGGACACGCCCTGCAGCTCGGCCACCAGCTTGCCGGAGACGGCGCCGGAATCGACGCCCAGATAGAGGTCGCGCGGGACGTCCTTCATCTTCTCGGCGCGTTCGGCGCGCAGGGCGGCCAGGTTGCGGGCGCGGCCCTCGTTGCGGGTGCGCCGCGCGGTGATGGAGCGGTAGAAGGTCTCGGTCTCGCGCTCGATGGTCTTGGTCAGCTTTTCGAGGGCCAGGGCCTCTTCTTCCTGAACCTTGGCGGCCCAGTCGTCGAAGGCGTCGAAACCCTTGTTCAGGGTGCGGACGCGGCGGTTGTCCAGCCAGTGGACGGTGTTCGTGACCTTGTTCAGGAAGGCGCGGTCGTGGCTGACCACCAGGACGGCGAAGCGGGCCTGGACCAGCTCGTTCTCCAGCAGTTCGATGGCCAGGATGTCGAGGTGGTTGGTCGGCTCGTCCAGCAGCAGGACGTCGGGCTCCTCGGCGAAGGCTTTTGCGAGAGCTGCGCGGCGGGTCTCGCCGCCGGACAGGTTCTGCGCCGGCTTTTCGGGATCGAGGCCGAAGGTGGTCAGCCAGCTTTCGGCGGTCCAGCGCTCGGCTCCGCCGGACGAGGCGTAGTCCAGAAGCGTGTCGCCCGCGATCTCCGGCTCCTGGGCCACATAGGCGAAGCGGGTCCCGGCCTGGACGGCGCGGTCGCCTGAATCCGGCTCGATCAGGCCCATGACGATCTTCATCAGGGTCGACTTGCCGGCCCCGTTGCGGCCGACGACGGCGGCGCGGCTGCGCGGCTCGACCGCCAGATCGACGCCGTCGAACAGCGGGCGCTGGCCGTCCTGCAGACGGACGTCCTTGAGGGCGACGAGAGGGGGGCGAGCAGCCATGAAGACGATGCGACCGATAAAGCGTGAAGGAGGGGCGTCCCTATAGACCGAAGGGGGTGCGACAGGCCATCGCTTGATTACATACCAACCGGACGGTAGTAAGGGCGGCATGGACATCCAGACCCGCCGCCGCGCGCCGGAAGCCACCCGCGCCGAGATCATCGACATGGCCATCGAGGCCGCCGCCGAGGAGGGGGCGACCGGGTTGAAGCTGGACGCCGTGGTGTCGCGCCTGCCGTTCAGCAAGGGCGCCCTGCTGCATCATTTCCCGACCAAGCTGGCCTTGCTGGAAGGGGTGATCGACCATCTGGCGAACGAGATGACGGCGGCCATCCTGGCCGAGGCCGCGCGCGACCCCAATCCCTATGGCCGCAATGCGCGGGCCTATCTGCGGGCCACGGTCAACGAGCCGGTGACCGAGCGCGACGTCAGTATCGGCCGGGCGGCCCTGGTGGCCTGTGCGGTGGAGCCCAGCCTGATCGCGCGCTGGCGGGCGGCGATGCGGACCCTGGCCGAGGACGACCCGGTCGACCCGGCGGGCAAGGACGACGCCCTGATGCTGCGGCTGATCGCTGACGGTCTGTGGATGAGCGACCTGTTCGGCACCCATGAGGTCTCGCCCGAGCAGCGCCGCGCCCTGCTGTCCCTGCTGACGCCGGGCAGCATCCTGACCGAAGCCCAGGGCTTCGAATGAACCCGGTCACCTGGGCGGCCCTGCTGGGCGCCATCGGCTTTGAAGTGCTGGGCACGACCCTGTTGCAGCAGTCGCAGCAGTTCACCAAACCCTGGCCGACGGCGGGGCTGGCGCTGTGCTACGGCCTGGCCTTCTACCTGCTGACCATCGCCCTGAAGCAGATGCCGGTGGGGCTGGCCTACGCCATCTGGAGCGGGCTGGGCGTGGTGCTGATCTCGGTGATCGGCCTGTTCCTGTTCAAGCAGAAGCTGGACCTGCCGGCGGTGGTCGGCCTGGTGATGATCGTCGGCGGGGTGGTGGTGATTAACCTCTTCTCGAAGAGCGTGACGCACTGAGGACCCAATCTCCCTCCCCATGAAGGGGAGGGAGAAGGGCGACAGATCGGCCTTTGACGCGTATAGGCCCCGCCCATGAAACCCTTCTGGGAAACAACGCCGCTGACCGAGATGTCGGCGACCGAGTGGGAGAGCCTGTGCGACGGGTGCGGCCTGTGCTGCGTCATTCGCTTCGAGGACGAGATCACCGGCGAGATCGTGCCTTCAAGGGTGCACTGCAAGCTGTTCGACCCGGACCGCTGCACCTGCTCGGA
>JALAGW010000280.1 GCA_022712235.1 Brevundimonas sp.
CGCGAAATGCCCGCCCTGGCCCAGGCCGAGCGCGAGCATCCCGAGGTGCGCTTCCTCCTGATCAATCAGGGCGAGGCCTCAGAAAAAGTGCGCGCCTTCCTCGACAGCGAGAGCCTCAGCTTCAACCATCTGCTGCTCGACCCGAGCATGGCGACGCAGCGCCATTATCGCACGGTCGGCATTCCCGTGACGCTGTTTCTTCACGCCGACGGGCGACTGGCCAAGGCCCACATGGGCGAGATCGCGCCCGAGCGCATCGCCGAGGAAATCGCCCGTCTGCGCTAAACGGCCCGCCCTAGCCCAGACGCACGACGCGCACCGCCATCCATGGCCGCCCCGGCAGCGACACCGTCGGGCGCGCCGGGTCGTGGAAGAAGTATTTGGTCTCCTTGGCCGCCATGACGAACTCGCCCGGCAGAGGCTCGACGGTCATGTTCCAGGTGTCGATCAGATCGATGCGGAAGCGTTCACCGCCCTTGATCTCGTCCCGAGGCAGATCGACCGCCCATTCGGTCGGCGCCGCGTCGCCGAAGTAACGCAGATAATACTGGCCGGGCACGCCGCCCAGGTGTTGCTCCCACCACTTGTCGATCGGATCGACGCCGGGCGTCGGTCCAGCCTCCATGATGGTCTTGAGGAAGGCCAGGCGCGGGGCGCTTTCGCCGCGCAGTTCCCCGCCCTCGCCCAGCCAGAAGCCGTCGCCCCTGTGCCGGGGCAGGCATTCGCTATGGCCGACATAGGTCCCGCCGATCAGGCCATGCCAGAAGCCGCGCACCATCTCGGGACCGGTCAGGTCGCCCCAGCGATCCTCGATCGAGCCCTCGTAGCAGACCTCGTCGAAGATGACCGGCTTCTTCCAGACGCTGCGATAGGTCTCGGCCCGCGCGTCGTCGAGCACCGCCGAACCGTTCTGGATGCTGGCGTGCGTCACCCAGGGCTTGCCGTGATCATACAGCTGTCGCCAGTTGTGGATCGAGCGCAGGCGGCCATAGGGGTCCTGGGCCTGAACCAGCTGGAACATCCGGTCGAAGTCGGCGTCCGTCTTGGTCTTCAGCAGGTCGTATTCATTGGCCAGCGACCACCAGACATTCCGATAGGCCGCGAGGCGCGCGACGACATAGCGAACATAGTGATCGTCGGCTTCGGCGCCCATTTCCTCGAAGCCATAGGGCTCGTCATAGGGGTGGAACAGGATGACGTCGGCCTGGACGCCCAGCTGGTTCAGGGCGGCGACGCAGGCGTCCAGACGCTGGAAATAGGCCGGATTGAAGCGGGTGAAGTCCCAGTCGCGGGCGCCCGTCCCGGTCCTCTCATAGGGGAAGACCGCCTCGTTGGTCGAAATGGTCGCATTGGGGAAGACCAGAAGCCGAAGCTTGTTGAACGGCGAAGTGCGCAGGGTCTCCAGCGTCTGGCGGCGCTTGGCCTCGGGCTGATGGGTCCAGCCGTAGCTGGTGGTGCCGATCTGGCGAAAGGGCGTGCCGTCGGCATGGGCGAAGTGATAGCCGTCCCTGACCGCCACCGGTCCATGATTACCCGTCGCGGGCGCCACCGCCTCGAACCGGCCTTCGCGACCGTTCAGGGCCGGAAGATCGCTTTCGACCCGCCAGCGCCATAGGCCCGTTTCCGGCGGGGAAAAGCGGATGCGATAGACCTCGCCGCCGTCATGGAAGCCCGGCGCGCGAATCGTCGTCACCCCATTGGTGAAGACGCCGGTCAGAGAAACCCGGAAAGGTTCGCGCGCGCCCTCCGCCGTCAGGGCGGTTTCGAACAGGCCCCAGCGCTCGACCTTGACGGCCTGAGCCTGGGCGGCGCCCGCGCCGGCCAGTGCGGCGCCCGCCGCTGCGGCGGCCACGACAGCCCTGCGTGTCATTCCCTGAGTCATCGTCTCGTCTCCCCGTTTGCCAGGGAGACATAAGCCGATCAAAAATCATCATACAAGTTACGTCTTGCAGATCGCGGCCATGCGCCGCGTCGATCAGCCCTTGGCCAAGGTCTTCGGACGCCGCTTCTTCCAGGAGCCTTCGATGTGATCCCGCATGGCGCGCGCCGCCGCCTCGGGATCGCGGGCCATGATGGCGTCGTAAACCTTGGCGTGGGCCTCGTGCGTGGCCCGGACGTGCTCGACGTTCAGCTTGCCGCTGTAGCTGTGGGTCTTCACCGCCTTGCTCTGGATGCTGTCGATGATGGCCTTGCTCAGCCGATCGCCCGACAGGCGCATGATGATGTCGTGAAAAGCCACGTCCTCGTGCACATAGCCGGCCGGAGTGGTGATGAGGCTGGCCAGCTTTTCCATCTGCCGGGTCAGTTCGTCAGCAGCCTCGGGCGTCAGCTTGCGCGCAGCCTTGGCGGCCATCTCGCCTTCCAGCGACGCCCGGATTTCCGACAGGTTGTCGAGATAGGACAGGCCGTCCTCGCGCCGGAACAGGGCGCTGAGAATCATCGGGTCCAGCAGGTTCCACGACGACGGGTCCTGGATGATCGTCCCCCGCCCCTGCTGCGACACCACCAGTCCCTTTTCCGTCAGAGCAGTCGTGGCCTCGCGCACCACGGTGCGGCTGACGCCATAGATGTCGCACAGCACGTTCTCTGGCGGCAGGGCGGACCCTGAGGGATGGATCTCCGTCACGATGGCGTTGACCAGATCCTCGACCACCGCCGCCGCCAGACGAGGGCGCCGCGCGGGACGCTGATGGGCTGCGGTGGCTGCAAAGGTCATGGTCGTCTTTGTCTCGCTGTCCCCCGCGCCGGCGCCGAGGGTCATCAGTTGTATCACGATATGGGAGTCACATCGCCTGAAGGCTCGCGTGTCAATCCTCAAGCATTTGTCGTCAAGGCTTGCCAACGGCAAATCATCATACATATTATCAACGGACCAAACGACGCCATCCGGTCCGAGACTCCGCCTTATGAAAATCACCGGCTATCGCAGCCTGACCACGGTCCACGACTGGAAACGCCCTGTCGGCGACGTCAACGGAGTGATCGCCTCGGGCGTGACCGAGGTGCCGATCCTGCTGCTGGAGACGGACAGCGGCCTGACCGGCGTGGGTCTGGGCCAGCATGTCGACATCGCCCGCGTCTTCCCGGCCGTCGAGAATGAGGACCCGCGCGCCGTCTCGGCTCTTTACGACCGGATGCTGGCGCAGGTGTTCAAGAGCGGCCACGCCGGCGCCACCTACGGCGCCATCGCCGCCATCGACATGGCGCTGTGGGATCTCAAGGCCAAGATGGCGAACGAGCCGCTGTGGCGCACCCTGGGCGCACGCGATCGATTCGTGCCGGGCTACGCCTCCGGCCTCTGCTACGGGCTGGATGACGACGCCTTCGAAGCCCTCTACGTCCGCTGGGCCGAACTCGGCTTCACCTCGGCCAAGATCAAGGGCGGCCGCGATCTGGACCGCGACATCCGCCGCCTGCTGAAGGCGCGCGACATTTTCAGCGCCAATACGGCCCGCCCCGCCCTGATGCTGGACGTCAACGAATGCTGGACCCGCAAACAGGCCGTCCGGCACCTGAGCGAGACCGAAAGCAATCTCGATCTGACATGGATCGAGGAGCCCCTGCGCCGCTGGGACGCCGAGGGCCACGCCGCTGTCGGCCGCGCGGTCAAGGCTGCTGTCGCCACAGGCGAAAACCTGACGGGCCTCGACCAGTTCGGACCGCTGTTCGAGGCCGGGGCCGTGGACATCGTCCAGACCGGCAGCGTCTGGGGCATCACCCATTTCAATCGCGTGGCCATAGCCGCCCACGCGCACAACCTGCCCGTCTCCCCGGTCGGCTACAACGCCAACCCGGTGGCCCACGCCGCCGCCGCCGCGCCGAACAGTCTGGGCGTCGAGGTGCAGGACTTCCACTTCCCGGTCGGTCTGAAAGTGGACCAGCAGATTGGCGACGGAGGCATACTTCTGGGCGACGCTCCCGGCCTCGGAATCGAAATCGACGAGGCCGCCATCGCCGCCAATCGCCTGAGCGGCGCCTGGGAAGTCGTCGAGGGTCCTCACGTCCGGCCGCAGCGCGCGGGACTTGATCTGGGACCGCCGCTACAGGCATCCCACTCATAGAACAGACGTCGAATGACGCAGGAAACGACCGGGATGCAGACCACCAGACTGAATGACGACGGTCCCGCCGTCTCTGTGCTCGCGCTCGGCGGCGCTTCGCTGGGCGGTGTTTATCAGGAGGTGTCCC
>JALAGW010000030.1 GCA_022712235.1 Brevundimonas sp.
CGGATCGGGCGGCGGCGTTCTGACCGCCTGGATCGTCGGCAAGACCGACCGCTTCAAGGCCGCCGCCAGCCAGAAGCCGGTGATCGACTGGGCCAGCTTCGTCCTGACCGCCGACAACCCGGCCTTCTTCGCCCGTTACTGGTTCGGCGAATATCCGTGGGAGAACCCCGAGGCCTACTGGCGTCGCTCGCCGCTTTCGCTGGTCGGCAATGTGAAGACGCCGACCCTGGTCGTCGTGGGCGACGAGGACTACCGCACCCCTGTCAGCGAGTCGGAGCAGTATTACAGCGCCCTGCAACTGCGCGGCGTGCCCACCGCCCTGGTGAAAATCCCCGGCGTCGGCCACAGCCTGGCGGTCCGTCCGTCCCAGAACGCCGCCAGGATCAGCGCCATCCTGGCCTGGTTCGACCGCTACAAGGACGGCGCTCCGGCTTCGACAGCCTCTCCCGCAACAACAGCGCCCTAAGCACAGGATCAGAATCGCCAAAGGCCGCCGGATCACCCCGGCGGCCCTTTTCCTGGGCGGCATGGTTCATCATGCCTCACGCCAGGCACAGACAAGACGTCAGCCGCCCTGGCGGTTACACATTATAATATAGGGGAAGCTTTGAGCGCTCGGGGTTCTCGCCCAGAAGGGCGGATGGCTGGGGAACTAGGACTCGAACCTAGAATGACGGTACCAAAAACCGTAGTGTTACCATTACACCATTCCCCAGCAGGTCCGGCGCGCCCCGCAGTTCGTCGCAGCGAGGAGCGGTGAGATACGCCAAGCTTTTCGGGGATGCAACACTGAAAACATAAGAATTTTCATCGAGCAGCGAGTTTCCAAAAAGCATCGAATTCCCCGCTTGCGAGGTCCGAAACGGATGGCTATAAGCCCCCTCCTCGACGCAAC
Organism: Brevundimonas sp.; assembly: GCA_022712235.1. GTDB lineage: Bacteria > Pseudomonadota > Alphaproteobacteria > Caulobacterales > Caulobacteraceae > Brevundimonas. The sequence continues at coordinate 896 of JALAGW010000030.1, forward strand.
GACGGCCTCTGGCCCGCGTCGGGAAGAAATGTCGGAGTGTGGCTCAGTCTGGTAGAGCACTGCGTTCGGGACGCAGGGGTCGGAGGTTCGAATCCTCTCACTCCGACCATTTTTCCTTACATCGCCAGGTGATTTTCCCCTTTCGGGGGCGGTGCATTTGCGTGCGTGCGCGACTAGCTTCGCGGCATGGTCAAGCTGCTTACCCCCGCCGAAGTCGTCGCCTTCTGGATCGAAGCCGGTCCCGACAAATGGTTCGCCAAGGACGCCGCCTTCGACGTCGCCTTCACCGAGCGATGCCGCGACACCCATTTCGCCGCCGCCGCCCGCACGCTGGACCATTGGACCGCGACTCCCGAGGGAACGCTGGCCCTCATCATCCTGCTGGACCAGTTGCCGCGAAACGCCTTCCGCGACACGGCGCACATGTTCGCCACCGATCCGCTGGCCCTGATGTTCGCGAGGGCGGCCATCGCACGCGGCGACGATCGCAAGGTGGCCCCCGATCTGCGCCCCTGCGTCCTGATGCCGCTGATGCATTCGGAATCGCTCGAGGATCAGGAAGCCCTGCTGACCCTGCTGGACGAGACCGACCAGCCGAACACCTTCAAGTTCGCCGTCATCCACCGCGACATCATCGCCCGCTTCGGCCGCTTCCCTCACCGCAACGCCTGCCTGGGCCGCGAAACCACGGCGGACGAGGCCGCCTTCCTGGCCGGAGACGGCTTCAAGGGCTAAATGTCGGGCAACCGTCTTGGGCTTATTGCAAAGCTAAAGTAGTTCAGTTCCCTTCCAGCTTGCTCAAGGGGGGATCTGTCTCATGAAAATCGCTAGTCTCGCCGCCGTCGCATTGGCGGCCCTGACCACCGTCGCCGCTGCGGCGCCTGCCGAGGCCCAGGCCCGGCGCAGCAACGCCCAGCAGACGCAGGACGCCCAGATGGCGCAGATCCCGCGCTGCCGCGAAAGCCTCGGCTCCATCACCATTGCGGATGGCCAGTCCGACTATTGGCGCGATCTACAGCTGTCCCCGCCGCAAAGCCTGCTGCGCGTGGTCATTCAACGTTCGGGCTGCTTCACCCTGGTCGATCGCGGCACAGGCATGAGCGTCGCCCAGCGCGAACGCGAACTGGCCGCTGGCGGCGATCTGCAGCGCGGCTCCAACGTCGGCGGCGGTCAGGTTCGCGCAGCTGACTATGTGCTGGTGGGTGAAATCGCGAGCCAGAACGCCAACACCGGCGGCAACGCCCTGGCGGGCCTGGCCGGCGCCGCTCTCGGCGGCCGCGCCGGTGCGCTCGTGGGCGGCCTGCGCACGCGGAACATGGAGGCCAACACGGTTCTGTCGCTGACCAATGTCCGCACCTCGGAAACCCAGCTGGTCACGGAAGGCTACGCCTCCAAGCGCGACATGAGCTGGGGCGTGGGCGCCGCCGGCTTCGGAGTCGGCGCCCTGGGCGGCGGCAGCTATGAGAACACGGAAATCGGCCGCATCGTGGCCCAGTCCTTCATCCAGGCCTACACCGACATGGTGACCCAGATGGGCGGCCTTGAGGGCGGCGCGGCGGCGCAGGCCGCTCCGATCCAGACCTACACGGTCCAGCAGGCCTCGACCCTGCGCTCTTCGGCCAACGGCGGCTCGGTGGTGCGGGCCCTGCCCGTGGGTCTGCGCCTCTATCCGACCGGCAACCGCGAGGGCGCCTGGTGGGAAGTCATGGACGACAACGACAACGTCGGCTGGGTTCAGAACGAACGCCTCGCGCCCGGAACCTGAACAAGCGATCACCAGACCAGCGACGAGCGCCCGCCGACCTGTTCGGCGGGCGTTTCTGTTTCTGTGGGCAATGATTCGTCCAAGGGTGACGCCGCGACTGATTCGGGCCCATCTTCCCTTCCCATGACCGTCGCTCTCGCCCTCGCCGATCTGGAAGCCCGCAGCGGAGCCGTCCCGGCCGATCACCCGGAGTGGCAGTATCTCAACCTGCTGCGCGACATTCTCGACAACGGCGTGCGTCGCGACGACCGCACCGGCACCGGGACGCTCGGCGTCTTCGGCCGCCAGATGCGTTTCGACCTGTCCAAGGGTTTTCCCCTTCTGACCACCAAGAAGCTGCACACGCGCTCGATCTTCATAGAGTTGCTGTGGTTCCTGCGTGGCGACACCAATATCGGCTGGCTCAAGGACAACGGCGTCGGCATCTGGGACGAATGGGCCGACGAGAACGGAGACCTCGGCCCCGTCTATGGCAAGCAGTGGCGCTCCTGGGCCGCGCCGAACGGCGCGAGCATCGACCAGATCCAGAAGCTGGTTCACGGCCTGAAGACCAACCCCAACAGCCGTCGACACATCGTCAGCGCCTGGAACCCGGCCGACGTCGACGACATGGCCCTGCCGCCCTGCCACTGCCTGTTCCAGTTCTTCGTCGCCGACGGCAAACTCAGCTGCCAGCTGTATCAGCGCAGCGCCGACGTCTTCCTGGGCGTGCCGTTCAACATCGCCTCCTACGCCCTGCTGACCATCATGCTGGCCCAGGTGGTCGGGCTGGAGCCCGGCGACTTCGTCCACACCTTCGGCGACGCCCACCTGTATCTGAACCATCTGGAGCAGGCCGAGCTGCAGCTGACCCGCGCGCCCCTGCCCCTGCCGACCCTGACCGTCGCGCCGAAATCCGACCTCTTCGCCTACGAACTGTCGGACTTCGTCGTCAGCGACTACGCGCCCTGGCCGCACATCAAGGCCGAAGTGTCGAAGTGATCCGCCGGCCGCCGCTCTTCATCGGCTCCTCGGTCGAGGGGCTGGAGGTGGCCTATGCGCTGCAGGAGAACCTGGAGTTCGACTGCGAGCCGACCGTCTGGCCTCAGGGCGTATTCCAGCCCTCCAGCGCCGCCCTGATCGATCTCTACGCCTGGAGCCGGAAGGTCGAGTTCGCCGTCTTCGTCTTTACGCCCGATGACGTGGTCCGCATCCGGGGCCGGACGGTCCAGGCGGTGCGCGACAATGTCCTGTTCGAGCTTGGCCTGTTCATCGGCGCCCTGGGGCCGCGTCGCTGCTTCTTCGTCATGCCGCACGGGGCCGAGCTTCATCTGCCGTCCGACCTGATCGGGGTCGAGCCGCTCCGCTATGTGGCCGACCGGCGCGATCAGAACCTGAGGGCCGCGCTCGGCCCGGCCTGCAACCGCGTGCGACAGGCCCTGCGGCTGGAACCCGCCGCCGTCCCCTCGGCCGCCAGCGAGGCGACCGCGCCGTCCGAAACGCCTCTGCAACTGGCCGCGCAACTGGTCGCCGCCTGGGACGACGAGCCTGTGCTCGGCGCCCGCCAGGTCCTGCGCGACGGCGTTCCCTTCCACATCGCCGACGACCACGACGGCGAGGCCACCGCCGCCCTGTCCACGGTCTTCAACTTCCTGAACAGCATGGCGGATGGGGTCCTGAGCGGGCGTATCGACGCCGCCGTGGCGCGCGACGCCTTCCAGCAACCCGTCATCGAGATCTGGACCCGCGCCTACGGCTATTTCGTACCGGCCGGCGGCGATCCCGAAGAGGCCTGGTCGCCCGCGCCGCCTCTGGCTGTTCTCGCCAACCAATGGGCCTCGATCCGCACCTGATGAAACTGACCGACCTGCAGGCGGACGTCCTGCGCATCTCCGACATCTACGCCCGCGAGCACGCCATCGACCGTGATCGGGACTGGGCCCTGCTCAAGCTGCAGGAAGAACTGGGCGAACTGACCAAGGAGCACCTGAACCTTTCCGGCCGCGCGCGCGGCAAGCCCGACGCTCAGTCCCTGGGCGATGAGGCCGCCGACGTCCTTGGCATGCTGCTCATCTACTGCGACCACGCCGGCATCGACCTGGAAGCCGCCATGCAACGCAAATGGTTGAAGTGGCTGGAGCCGGAAGCACAAAAAGCCTAATCGTAAACTCCCGTAACGCCGTCTGGCGAAACCTCGAGACTCGGCGCACCCTCCCTGATCCGTGTCGATGCGGGGCATGAAACGGGAGGGTTGTCATGTTGAGGAAGTTTGCGGCCGAACTGGTCGGGACGATGGTGCTGGTGCTGTTCGGGTGCGGCGCCGCCGTGCTGGGCGGTTTCGATCATGTGGGGCAGCAGGGCATCGCCCTGGCCTTCGGCTTCGCCATCATCGCCATGGCCTATGGCATCGGCCCGGTGTCGGGCTGTCACGTCAATCCGGCGGTCAGCCTGGGCGTCTTCGTCGCCGGGCGGATGAGCGCCAGGGACATGCTGATCTACTGGATCGCCCAGTTCATCGGCGCCATCATCGGCGCCGCCATCCTCGGCCTGATCGCCAAGACCGGCTTCGCCAGCCTGGGCCAGAACGGCTTCGACGCCGGATCGCCCGGCGGATACGGCCTGCACGCCGCCCTGATCTTCGAGATCGTGGCCACCGCCATCTTCATCATCGCCATCCTGGGCGTGACGGGGGCCAAGGGACACAGCGCCTTCGCCGGCGTCGCCATCGGCATCACCCTGGCCGTCATCCACATTGTCGGCATTCAGGTGACGGGCGTCTCGGTCAACCCGGCCCGCAGCTTCGGCCCGGCCCTTCTGGTCGGCGGCCAGGCCCTGAGCCAGGTCTGGGTCTTCTTCGTCGCCCCGGCCGTCGGCGCGGTGATCGGCGCCCTCTTCTTCCGCTTGAAACTGCTCGAGC
>JALAGW010000031.1 GCA_022712235.1 Brevundimonas sp.
AGGCCGCCTTCTTGCTCGTCTTGCGCGGTGCCGCTTCCGTCGCCTGCCGCCGCTCCAGCCCGGCGGCCATGTCGAAGTCCGGCGCGAAGTCATCGACCTGGATCGCCTGATCGGCATAGGCGGCGAAGCGGGCGATGACGGCGCGCTCCCCGGCGTCGATCAGGCCCAGCTCCTCGGCCTGGGCGGCCCAAGCGTTCAGCAGGGTCAGGTTCTGCGGCGCGCGGGCGATGCGGCCCGCCCGGATGGCGTCCTTCAACCGCCGCTCGATGGCCTCGACCTGAGGATACAGATCAAAGGCGACGATGGTGGCAGCGATAGGATCGACCTCGATTCGCGCCGACCAGGACCCGGCCGTCAGGCGGTCCCGCGCCGGGCCGTGCGTCTGGATCAGTCCGGCGACAGCGGCGGCGCACCGGTCGTCCGGTGCGGGCGCCCGCATTCCGAACGGCGCCCCGACCAGTTTCAGGAACAGGGCCGCGCCCCGGTTCGGATGGTTCGCCAGCAGGTCGCGCCATGCCGTCCCGGCCCGCGCCATAGCATCCTGCGCCGCCCAGTGAACGAAAGGCAGGTCCTCGGCCGGTCGGCCCTCGTCCTCGAACCGCTTCAGAACGCTGGACAGGATGAACAACTGGGACAGGATGTCGCCCATCCGTCCGGTCATCGCCCCCTTGCGCTTCAAGGCCCCGCCGACCGTGGCCATCGACAGGTCCGACGCCAGGGCCAACAGGGTCGAGAAGCGGGTCGCCGACCGGTAATACCGCCTCAGCTGCGGCGTCGCGTTCCACGGCGCGGCGATCAACTGCCCGCCGGTCAGGCTGAAGGCGAAGGCTCGCGCCATGTTGCGGAACAGGAAGCCGACATAGCCGAACAGGGCCTTGTCGAACGTCTTGAGTTCGCCCGCCCCCGCCGACCGCATCAGCGTCAGGACATAGGGATGGCAGCGGATGGCGCCCTGACCATAGATGATCAGGGTCCGCGTCATGATATTGGCGCCCTCGACGGTGATGGCGACCGGGATCTGCTGATAGGCGCGGGCCAGGAAGTTGCCCGGCCCCATGCAGACGCCCTTGCCGCCGACCACGTCCATGCCGTCATTGATGATGATGCGGGCGCGCTCGGTGACGTGATACTTGGCGATGGCCGAAACGACCGAGGGCTTCTCGCCCTGATCCAGCGCCGCCGCCGCCAGACGCCGCACCGCGTCCGTGGCGTAGACATGCCCCGCCATGCGCGCCAAGGCCTCCTGCACGCCTTCGAAGGCGCCGATGGGCTGGTTGAACTGGCGACGGATGGCGACATAGGCCCCCACCATGCCCACGGCCAGCTTGGACATGCCGACATTCGACGACGGCAGGGAGATGGCCCGACCCGCAGCCAGGCACTCCATCAGCATCCGCCAGCCGCCGCCGACCTGATCGCGGCCGCCGATGACCATCTCCATGGGCACGAAGACATCGTCGCCCGTGGTGGGGCCGTTCTGGAAGACGGCGTTCAGGGGCCAGTGACGCCGCCCGATGTTCACCCCCGGATGCTCGCGCGGGATCAGGACGCAGGTGATGCCCGGCTCGGCCTCGCCGCCCAGCAGACCGTCGGGATCAGTGGCCCGGAAGGCCAGCCCCAGCACCGTCGCGACCGGCGCCAGGGTGATGTAGCGCTTGCGCCAGCTGATGCGGAAACCCAGCGTCTCCCGGCCGTTCCACATCCCCTTGCAGACCACGCCCGTATCGGTGATCGAGGCGGCGTCGGACCCGGCATAGGGGTTGGTCAGGGCGAAGCAGGGAATCTCCTCGCCGCGCGCCAGACGCGGCAGATAGTGGTTCTTCTGGTCTTCCGTGCCGTAGTGCAGCAGCAGTTCCGCCGGGCCCAGCGAGTTGGGCACCATGACCGAAACCGCCGCCGCCGAGCAGCGCGTCGACAGCTTCTGAATCACCTGACTGTGGCCATAGGCCGAGAAACCCAGGCCGCCGTAGGCCTTGGGAATGATCATGCCCAGGAAGCCCTTGTCCTTGGCGTAGGCCCAGGCCTCGGGCGACAGGTCCTGCCAGACCGAGGTGGTCTCCCAGTCATTGGCCAGATCGCACAGATGCTCGGCCTCATTGTCGAGGAAGCTCTGCTCCTCGGCGGTCAGCCGCGGCGCCGGCGTGGCCAGCAGCCGCTTCCAGTCGGGCCTGCCCGCGAACAGTTCGGCGTCCCACCAGACATTGCCCGCCTCGACCGCCGCCTGTTCGGTCGGGCTCATCCTCGGCATGATCCGGCGGAAGCCCGCCATGGCCGGGCGCGACAGGACGGCGCGACGCAGCGGCGTGACGGTCAGCAGCACCAGCACCGGGGCGAGCACCGCCGCCACGATCCCCGCCGTCGTCGGCGCGATCACCTGCGCCCCCCAACCCGCCGCGATCCAGGCGACGACGGCCAGCGCCCACACGGCCATCCGCGCCTGCACGAAGGTCAGAATGAAGGCCGCCAGGGCCAGAACGCCAATCCAGATCAGCATGGTTCTTTCCTCATGACCGACACGGTCCCCCCCGGCGGCCTCTCTCGTTACAAGCGTCGTCGGTCGGACCGAGTTGCGCTCAGCGCGCCCGCGTCCAGGTCTGGGTCCGGCACAGCATTCGGGCGATACAGCCCCGCACGGCCAGCCGGTTTGGCTCGATCAGGGTCAGCGTCCCCGTCGCCGCCCCCTGCCCGCTGTCCGGGTCATAGAGCGGCCCCGCGGTCCAGACTCTCGGCCCGCCGGAGGCCGCCCGGACCACCGTCAGCCCCTTGATCGGACGCGACCGCAGCGCCGGATCGCGATTGCGCACGTCGCGCTGGTCCGGGTCGGCCCTCAGGGCGGCGGCGTCCGCCACCCTGGCGCACAGGCCCGTCCCGCAGCGCTCGATCACGACCACTCCGTTCTGGGCCGGCGTGCGCCAGCGCCCCAGCAGGGCCTCGTCCTGCGCCACGGCGGGCGACGCCGCCAGGACCGCCAGCCAGGCCGCCGGGATCGCCCACAGGCTCCGCCTCACCCCTTGCCGCCCTGATAGGCGTTGCGCACCGACGGCGGGACGCGCTGATAAATGGTCGGGGTCGCGATCTTCAGACGCCGCCGCGCCACGTCCAGCGGCTCGGCGAACAGGCGTTCATAATCCTCGCCCGGCAGCCAGGCGGCGCGACGCCCGTCGCGCCAGGCCTGAAACACCGCCCGCGCGCACGGATAGCCTGTGCGCGCCCGCATGAACTGGACGGCGATACTGGAGGCGATCAGCCCAAACCCTGCGCTGCGCGTCTGCGGCAGGGAAAACGCCACCAGACAGGCCTCGCCCAGCGCGTCCGCCTGATAGCCGGTCAGCACGTGCCAGATGTCATGCACGTCGCGCATGCGCCGCGCGAACCAGGCCCTGGGGTGCGCCGCCTCGATCTCGCTGTCGGCCACCTTGCGGCTCTCGTCGGCCAGACCGTAGGCCGAGAAGTTCTGGGCGTCGATGAAGTCGCGATAGGCCGCGCCAACCGATCCCGCCTCGAACTGGTCCAGCCAGTTCCGGTCCTGCAGGCGGTCGGCCAACTCCAGTCGATGATAGGCCTGAAGCCCGCCTTCCGGCGTCTTGAGCAGCCGCCCGTAGCCCCACTCCGGCGAACGCCCGGACAGGGCGTTCATGATCTCGAACACCTGTTCAGTGTCGTCCTTGTCGGCCACCAGGCGGCGCATGGCGCGCAGAGCCCGGATCGGTTGCACGCGATGGGCGTTCACCTGCGACGGTTGACGCCCGCCGATGGAAAGCTCGAAAGCGGAAAGGGTTGAGGCGGCTTGCACTTGCGGGTTCCTTCAGGGAAGCCTAAGACGACTAACTATCTACATGAATGTCATTTACACATATGTCAATTGCCTCGCTCGAAAAACCGCGCCGCCGTCGCCGCTCGCCTGAAGAGGCCCGCCGCGAGGCCGTGGACGCCGCCCGCGCCCTGCTGCTGTCGGGCGGCCCCAATGCGGTGACCCTGTCGGCGGTCGCGGCGGACATAGGCGTCACCCACGCCAACCTGATCCACCACTTCGGCTCGGCCGCCGGCCTTCAGTCGGCGCTGATGGGCTCGATGGTGGCGGACCTGAGCAAGGCGCTGGACACGGCGGTCGCCCGCCTTCGCACTGACGAGGGCGCGCCGCTGGAACTGGTCAACGCCGTGTTCGACGCCTTCGCCGAAGGCGGGGCCGGCCGACTGGCGGCCTGGATCGCCCTGTCCGGCGACCTGTCGCATCTGGAGCCGGTTCGCGCCGCCGTGGGCGATCTGGTCGAAGCCATAGCCGAAAAAATGGGCGACGACGGCGAGGCGCGCGAGCGGATCGGCTCGGCCGTCCTCTTCATCGCCCTCAGCGCCTTCGGCGAAGCCCTGATCGGCCCGCCCCTGCGCAACATGCTGGACCAGCCCGACGACGCCGGGCGCAAGGTGGTGGCCGGCCTCCTGCCCCGCTTCCTCGCCCGTCACGACTGACCTCGCCTTCCGGCGGACAGAAAAAAGGCCCGGCGCATTTCGCGTCGGGCCAAAGTCGTTCGGTGATGGTGGGTGTCCTCGAAGAAATGAAGACAGACCCGTTGATCGACCGGTTTGGTTAATCAAAAGTTAAATGTGTCATTTCGAGACGTTTATACATCCGGAAACCAGCTCGTCTGTCGCGCGCGACCGGACAGACTGCGTGTCACGCGCCATCCTTCGCCCACGCGTTCGATACGGCCCGACACGTCGCCTTCCGCGGGCCCCGGCCCCGGATAGGCGAAGCGCGCCCCGCCGACGCTGACGGTCGCGGAGCGATCTGAAAGGCCCGGCAGTGCGGCGACCCAGCGACCCTTGGAATCAGCCCCCGCGGCGACCTCGCCCCCGCCGTCCACGAC
>JALAGW010000281.1 GCA_022712235.1 Brevundimonas sp.
CCCACCCCAGCCGCCGCGTCCGCCCCCGCGACCCTGGTTCTTGAGCGCCTCGCTGGCGGCCCAGATCAGGATGGGGGTCAGGCCGTCGCCGCCCTTGCCGCCGCGACGCCGTTTGCCGCCCGCCGCCGCCCCGACCAGGCTGATGAAGAGGAAGAAGAAGATCAGGAAGATGATGATGGCGGGCAGGATCGGCTTTTCGCGCTCGCTGGCAGCGCTTTTCGCCTCGGCGGCGCGGGCCTGGGCCTCGGCCGGATCAGCGGTCAGCTGGGCGATGACGGCGTCGGTCCCGGCGATGATGCCGGCGGCGTAGTCGCCCTCACGGAAGGCCGGCAGAATGTCGTTGCGGATGATGAGCGAGGAATAGGCGTCGGTCAGCACGCCCTCCAGCCCATAGCCGACCTCGATCCGCACCTTGCGCTCATTCGGCGCGACGATCAGCAGGGCGCCGCCGTCGTTTTCCTTCTGCCCGATGCCCCAGTGACGACCCAGCTGATAGCCGAAGTCCTCGATCTCCTGATCCTGCAGCGAGGGCAGGGTGACGACCACCAGTTGATCGCCGGTCTGCTGTTCCAGCGTCGCCAGCTTGCCGGTCAGGGTTTGTTCCTGTTCCGGGCTCAGCAGTTGGGCGTCATCGACCACCCGTCCGGTCAGGGCCGGGAAGTTGATCTCGGCGGCGAAGGCCGGAAGCGCCGCCAGCCACAAGACGAGCACCAGCAGCAACGCCGGGATCAGGCCCGACGCATGATGGTCCCTCACGGCGAGGGCGGAAGGGGTCATGCCAATCTGATCAGGCTGCCGGAGCCGGCGCAGCGGCAGGTGGCGTCGAACCGGGCGCGGCGCCCGGCGTGGTCGCAGGCGCGCCGCCGCCGGGCTGGGCGCCGGGAACGCCGAGGTTGAAGTTCACGCTCGGGGCGCTCTGGGCTTCGGCGGTGGCGGTGAACAACTGCATGGGCTTGGAGCCGCCGTGCAGGGTCTTGGCCCAGATCACGCTGGGGAAGGTGCGCAGCTCGGTGTTGTAGTCGCGCACGGCCTCATTGTAGTCGCGGCGCGCCACGGCGATGCGGTTCTCGGTGCCTTCCAGCTGCGACTGCAGGGTCAGGAAGTTCTGATTGGCCTGCAGTTGCGGATAGGCCTCGACCGTCACCAGCAGCCGGGACAGGGCGCTGGAAAGCTCGCCTTGCGCCTGCTGGTATTGCTGGAAGGCGGCTGCGTTATCGAGGTTCGAGGCGTCGATTTTGACGCTGGTGGCCTTGGCGCGGGCCTCGATCACCTGGGTCAGGGTGGTGCGCTCCTGAATGGCCGCGCCCTGAACGGTGGCGACCAGGTTGGGCACCAGGTCCGAGCGGCGCTGATACTGGCTCTGGACGTCGGCCCAGGCCGCCTCCGCCCGTTCCTGCTTGGTCGGAATGGTGTTGTAGCCGCAGGCGCCCACGGCGGGGGTCAGGACGACGACGGCGGCGACGGCCGCGAGACGGGGCGGGAATCCAGCCATGAAGCTCCTCCGGCGGCCATGATGACCGCTGATCCGGTAAAGACTATCGGAGCGGAAAGGCTCCGCTTCAAGGCTGGATTTTCTGATCCGCTCACCCCGGCGGACGCCGGGAGCCAGTTCTTTGGCCATCAGTCGCACTGCGAGGCTTTTGGGACGTCATCGGGGCGTGTGCGGCTCTCACTGGACCCCGGCGTCCGCCGGGGTGAGCGGGAGTTGCCTCAGCTGTTCAGGTCTTCCGGCTCTACGCCTGCCGCGCGGCAGGCGGCGGTATAGGTGTTGGCCAGCAGGCAGGCGATGGTCATGGGGCCGACGCCGCCGGGGACGGGGGTGATGCGGCCCGCGACCTCGACCGCCTCATTGAAGTCCACGTCGCCGACGACGCGGGTCTTGCCCTCGGCGGCCTTGACCGGGTCCTTGGAGGGGACGCGGTTGATGCCCACTTCGATGACGGTGGCGCCGGGCTTGATCCAGGCGCCCTTGATCATCTCGGGACGGCCGACGGCGGCGACCAGGATGTCGGCGGTGCGGCACAGGGCGGGCAGGTCGCGGGTGCGCGAGTGGGCCACGGTGACGGTGCAGCTTTCGCCGAGCAGCAGTTGGGCCATCGGCTTGCCGACGATGTTGGAGCGGCCGACGATGACGGCGTTCAGGCCCGACAGATCGCCGAGCTGGCCCTTGAGCAGCATCAGGCTGCCTAGCGGGGTGCAGGGGATCATGCCCGGCAGGCCGACCGCCAGTCGTCCGACGTTGACCACGTGGAAGCCGTCCACGTCCTTGTCAGGGTCGAGGGCGCCCAGGACGGCGGCCGAATCAATGTGCCGGGGCAGGGGCAGTTGAACGAGGATGCCGTGGATGCCCGCGTCGGCGTTGAGCGACGCGATCAGGGCCAGCAGTTCCTCCTGGGTGGTCGTGTCGGCCAGACGGTGGGTGTCCGAGCGCATCCCGGCCTTCAGCGTCGTTTCGCCCTTGTTGCGGACATAGAGCTGGCTGGCGGGGTCCTCCCCGACGATGACGACGGCCAGGCCAGGCTTGACGCCGTGGGCCGCTTCCAGCCGCGCGGCGGCGGCGGCGACGCGCTCGACCAGGGTCAGCGAGAAGGCCTTGCCGTCGATCAGCGAGGCGCGTGCGGGTTCGTCAGCCATAATCGGCTCCATACGTCGGGAACTGGAACGCGTGGCCGCGATTTACAGCCGCTGCGGTTCGGCGTCTATGATAGCGCCAGCAAAGAGGTTTTCATGCGTCATTCTCAGTTCGCGGCCCTGTTCGGGGCGGTCAGCGTCATCGCTCTGCTGTCGTCCGGCTCCGTTTTCGCCCAGACAGCGACCGACATCCGCATAGGGGCAGAGGTTCGCGGACGACTGGAGGAGGGCGACGCCCGCACGCGCGGAAACGAGGCCTATCGTTATGACGACTATCGCGTTCAGCTCCGCGCCGGCCAACGGCTGCAGGCTGAACTGCGCAGCAGCGACTTCGACGCCTATCTGGCGCTCTATGCCGAGGACCGCACCACGGGCGACCCGCTGGCTTCCGACGATGACGGCGCCGGCAGCGGCATGAACGCCCGCCTGCGCTTCACGCCCGAGACCGACGGCGTCTATATCATCCGCGCGCGCCCCTATTCGGGTCTGGAGACCGGCGCCTACACCCTGGCGCTCAGCGAGCGCGTGGCTCCGCGCCAGCCGCGTCCGGGCCGCATCTCGGTCGGCGGCGATGTCTCGGGCCGCCTGACGAGCGGCGACGCCGAAGATGAGGACGGCAATGTCTTCGACGCCTACGCCTTCCGCGCGAACGCCGGCGATCGGGTGGCGGTCCTGCTGGAGTCCGATGACTTCGATCCGGTGGTGCGCGTGGGCCGAATGGTCAATGGCGGCTTCGTCCAGGCCGCCCGGAACGACGACGGCGCGGGCAAGGGGCTGAACTCCTATCTCGTCTTCACCGCCCCTCAGGCCGGCGAATACGTCATTCAGGCCGCCTCGATCAGCAGCGGCGCTGAAGGCGACTATCGCCTGACGCTGGAGCAAGGACCGCCGGCGCCGCAGTCGCGCGGCATCGCCATTGGGGATGAGGTCAGCGGTCGGCTGGACGAGGACAGCCCCAAGAGCGATTCCGGCGCTTCGGCCGACCTCTACCGCTTCACTGGCCGTGCCGGTCAGCGCGTGGCCATCAGCCTGAAGGCCGATGATTTCGACAGCTATCTCGAGCTGTTCGACGTCAATCACAACAGCCTAGCCACCGACGACGACAGCGGCGGCGAACTGAACGCCCGCCTGACCTTCGTTCTGCCCGAGGATGGCGACTACCTGATCGAGGCGCGTGGCTTCTCGGACGCCACGGGCAGCTATGACCTGAAGATCGAGGAGGTGGCCCCGCCGCCGCCGCCGACCGCGCTTGGTTTTGGTCAGACCGTTCAGGGCGACCTGAAGGAGGGAGGCGCGATCGACGATCAGGGCCGGCTCTATGACGGTTACGCCTTCACCGGAACGGAGGGGCAGCGTGTTCAGGCCATCATGCGCTCGGGCGACTTTGACGCCCTGCTGCAGGTCGGCAAGGCCGGCGAGGAGTTCGAGGAACTGGCCTCCGACGACGACGGCCTGCGTCAGGGCACGGACGCCCGTCTGACCTTCACCCTGCCGGAAGACGGCGACTATGTGCTTCGTGCTCTGCCCTATTCCAGCAGCGGCAAGGGGCTGTATTCGCTGGAGTTCGCTGACCGTGGGCCGGAACCGGGACCGGGCAGCCTGCTGGTCGGCTCGACCGCGCGCGGCAGCCTGTCCGAAGCCGACGCCATGAATGACGACGGGGTTTCCTTCGACGCCTACACCTTCAAGGCCAAGGCGGACGAGAAGCTGCGCTTCACCATGATCTCCGCCGCCTTCGACGCCGTGGTCGAGGTGGGCGAGGACAAGGACGGCGATTTCCGCAGCCTGGAAGAGGACGATGACAGCCTGTCGGACACCCATGCCCGTCTGGACTGGACCGCGCCGCGCGACGGAACCTATGTCGTGCGGGCCCGCAGCTTCGCCGCCGCTTCGACCGGCGACTATGTGCTGACGGTCGAGCGCCAGCCCTGACGGCTGAGGGGGGAGGGCGCGATGAGCGATGACCTGATCCTGGGCCGCAAGGATCAGCACCTGGACGTGGTGCTGTCCGGCGGCGGGCGTCACGCCCAGGCGTCCGGCTTCGACGACTGGCGCTTCGTGCATGAGGCCTTGCCGGATCTGGACCACGCCAAGATCGACCTCGGCGCCGACTTCCTCGGGCGGCGTCTTCAGGCTCCCCTGTTGATCAGCGCCATGACCGGCGGCCCGGCCCGCGCCGAGGCCATCAACGCCCGTCTGGCCGAGGCGGCCCAGCACCTGGGCATCGCCCTGGCCGTCGGCTCGCAGCGGGCCGCCATCGAAGGCGGAGCCAGCGGGGGGCTGGATCGCGCCTTGCGCGACCGGGCGCCGGACACGCCCATTCTGGCCAATATCGGCGCGGCCCAACTGACGCGGGGCTTCGGCGTCGAGCAAGCCAGGCGGGCGCTGGACATGATCGGGGCCGACGCCCTGGTGGTGCATCTGAATCCCTTGCAGGAAGCCTGTCAGCCCGAGGGCGATCGCGACTGGTGGGGTGTGGGCGCAGCGCTTCAGGCCCTGATCCGCGAGCTGGACGCGCCGGTCATCGTCAAGGAGACGGGGGCGGGCATATCGGCCGTCACCGCCCAGCGCCTGATCGCCATGGGGGCGGCGGGCGTGGACGTGGCCGGGGCCGGCGGCGCCAACTGGGGCCTGATCGAGGGCGAGCGCGCGACTGATCCGGCGGACAAGGCCCACGCCGCCGCCTTCGCCGCCTGGGGCATCCCCAGCGCCCGCGCCATCGCCGAGGCCCGCAACGCTCTGCCTGAGGCTCTGATCATCGGCTCCGGCGGGGTCCGCGACGGAGTCGATGTGGCCAAGGCCGTCCGCCTGGGCGCCGATCTGGTCGGCATGGCCTCGGGCGTCATTCAGGCCGCCACAGAGTCCACCGAGGCGGTGGTCGCCCATTTCCAGACGGTGATCCGACAGCTGCGGACCGTCTGTTTCTGCACCAACGCCGCCAGCGTGGCGGCCTTGAAACGCGTTCCTTTGTTAAGTGTAAAATAAATCAACTGTTTAGGCGCTCAGTTTAGGGCGCTGGTTCGGAACACCCACGGAGCCCCCTCTCTATGCGCACTCTTCTGATGACAACGGTCCTGGCCTCGGCCCTGGCGGTCGCCGGCGCCGCTTCGGCCCAGAGCACGATCCGCCCCGGCCAGACCATTCAGGGCAATTTCACCGCCAAGGACGCCCGCATGGGCGATGGTTCACACTACCGTTGCTAC
>JALAGW010000282.1 GCA_022712235.1 Brevundimonas sp.
GCTCAGGCACTGGCCGCCGTAGGGCGAACGGTCGACATCGCGCAGAGGATCGAAGACTGAGAGCTCGAACTTGTTGAGCGCCTTGACCGACGGATCCTTGAGGCGGCCGATAATGTCGGCCAGCTGGTTAAATGCGACGCCTCCGCCAGGACGCGGAAGATTGATCATCCGCTCGAAATAGTAGCCGGACCAGCGATCTCCGCCGCGCGCGGCGGCGGGAAGAACTCGAGTGGTGAAACGGTCGTAGAAGGCCGGTGAGCCGTGTCGGCGATGCAGGGCCGCAGGAAATAGGGTATTGGCCACCGTCTCGATCGGCTTGGCGTCCCACTGCCGCAGGAAGTTGTCCACGATGGCGACCGCAGGGTCGGCGAGGGTGGAGCGCACGAGGGGATCAGCGACGTCTATGATGACGTTCTGGGCCTCGTGACCAGGACGATCGTCGACTGCCTGGACTGCCGCTCGCCAAGCGCTGACGCAATCAGGCTGCGGCGGAATGGGGAGATACATGATTGTCCTCTTCGAGAAGCGCGAACCCATAGAGACGAGGCTCGACGTATGACTGGGTCAGCCAAGCGTGGCCGGCGACACCCCAACCGAGGCCCCAGCTGTTTCGCACGAGGATCGCGGGATTGTTGTCGATCTCGCCATGGCCGACTGCCAACACGGCATGGCCCAGCGCCGGATCTCCGACTTCGCCGGGCTTCGGCCGCACAACGCCCTCGACGTCCGGTCGGTAGAAGCTGGCGGACAGCCTTAGCAGGATCAGCGCCGGCCGTCCGGCATGGATGGCGTCGATGATTGCCGCCCAGTCGAAGGGCAGAGCCTGTCCCTTGCGGGTGAACCAAGCGCCGCCTGTCGGCGGCGCGCTCCAGTCGTCGTTCACAGGGGGCGTTGGGACATAGGGCCAATCGTCCTCGGCGGGCTGGCCATCCTCGCGCAGGGCGTCCAGCATGAAGCCCAGACCTGCGCCAGTAGAGGGCGGTCGGCCCGCGCGCTTCTGGGCATGATGGAAGGCTGCCTCGCAGGACAGGGGAGTCCAGCCCGGGCGCATTGCCGCGTGAAGATCGGTGGCCGCGAAGGCCAGGCAGGTCGGGCGCTGGCCTTGGTCGCGGGCCGGTCCCAAGCGACCGCGCAGGTCGGTCTGTACGTCCACGGTCGACATCCTACGCCGCCGCCAGCCAACGGCGGCGTTCGGCGCGGGAGAGACCTGACGCCTCCGGTCCGGAGAGGTCGAAGGTGACGGCGAGGGCAGCGATGGGCGGTTCCTGCAGCCAGGGGCGGCTTTGGCGCAGATCGAGTGCGCCCTCGACGTCCTCACCGTCGGGACCCGCCAGAACCTCGCGCTCGACGGGGGCACCTACACTGTCGTGGGAGCCGGGAAGGCGCGTGTCGCGCAATACGACCAGACCGCTGGCATGAAGGGTATCGAAATCCCAGAGGTAACCGGCCGATCCCAGTTCTTCGACACGGATGACGAACAGGTCCTTGCGGCTGCCGTCGATCCTTCCGCCCTGATCCTTTTCCGTCAGAAGCCAGACGTCGCCGTGGTAGGACGGCGGCGTGAAGTCGCCGAGAAGGTCGATCTTCAAGGCTCGAGGTTTGGTCGCCAAAACGGTCTGGCGCCGGGCGGGGTCAAGCAGGTCGTAGAGCTCCAGGGTGCGCGTCATGGCCTCGAAGCTCACACCTAGGCGAAGCGCCAGCTGATAGACCACCTGCGGTCGGGCGAGATCGGCGGCCCGCCAGCCCTGACGGGCGCAGTGGGCGGTAATTAGCCAGCGGGGCATCAGAAGGGCGGCGGCGAAGGCGTCCGCCTCGGTTTCTTGGAAGCCGGGGCTGAGGTCGCGGCCGGGCGCACGTCGCAGAATCTGGTCCTCGTCGTCGAGGCTGGGCTGGTGACCCAAGGTCGAATGGCCGAGCTCATGTGCGGCTGTGAAGCGTTGGATACTGAGAGGACGCTCGGTGGTGATCATGATCCCTGGAATGGGGACGTTGACGAAGGCCCCCAGCAGCCCGTCCAGGGGGCGAACCATCAGGGGGGTGTCGAGCGCCGCGATCAGATCAAACACATCGACCGCGCCTGGCTTGGCTTCCAGCTGAGCTCGGAGGTCGAACCGGCGATGCAGCCGGCCGGCGGCCGCCACACCGTTTCGGACAGCCTCCTGATAGGTCCGCGCCATCCGTCAGTCCGTCTTCTTGGCGCGCGCCAGCAGAAACTCGGTGAACCGACCCAGTTCCTCCCGGTCTCTTTGCGACAGATCGGCCGCCTGGCGCGCCAGATGGGCCACGTCGGGCGGAAGATCGGGCGGCCCCTCGATCCCGGTCAGATAGCCAACCGATTGTCGGTACAGACGCGCAAGGCGGGTGAGTTCGATAGCCTCCACGCGCCGCTGGCCGCTTTCGATCCCAGTCAGGGCTGTGCGGGGCAGTTTGAGATGGGCCGCCACCTCTTCCTGCTTCAGCCCGAGATATTCCCTCGCCTCGCGAAGCCGTTCCCCCAGACTGCGCCGAGCCTGTTCATCATCGCCGGTCATGCGCCGGCCGGGTGAGTTTTCTTCCAAGCCGCTTCAAGCTTGGGCATCATGTGGTCAAGCGCGGCCTGAATGGAATCGTAGCCGCCGGTCTTGACGATATTCTTCGGCTCGAACCCGAGAATGTCTTCCAGCGCTAGGGTGACGTCGACGACCGTCAGGGAGTCCAGGCGGATCTTCGTGGTGAGGAGGGCACCCGGTGTGGCGGGGGGTGGCACGTCCTGCAGCGCAAGCTCGCTTTCCGCTAAAGATGTGAGTTCCGCCAGCAGGCAGGCGCTCACGTCCTTGACTGGAAAAGGCTTGATCTCCGGCTTTTCCTTGATCTGCATCACGGCCGATCCTCCAACATTCGATCAATGTAATGTCAGAATATCGAACATTCAACCCCTGCGTCTGGCCAGCCATCAACACCGGGGCTCTGGCAGGACACCTGCCGATGAGGCCCGATCAGGACGATCCGGCAAAAAATCTCTCCTGACGCATGGTCCAGTGTACAAACTTCGCCGCCAGTCGCTTCAGGGACGCTCGCAGCGAACGTTGATATGTTCAGTCTAAGGAGATGGCTTGAGGACGGGCGGCCCGGAACTGGGGCCACGCCTGCAGAAGCACCTTGATCGCCGACCGGAAGAAGAGGAGGGCGATCACGCCGCCGACCAGGATGTCAGGCCAGCCGGCGCTGAACAGATGCACGCCTCCGGCGGCGACGATGACGCCGGTATTGGCGATCACGTCGTTGCGCGAACACTCGAAGGTGCTGGACAGGTTCACGTCCCGGTTCCGGTGGCGATAGAGCAGCGCCAGGCAGACGAGATTGGCGACGAGGGCGATCACCCCGAACAGGCCCATGGTTGCAGCGGTCGGAGTGACGTCGCCCGCCACCTTGCGGACGACCTCCACGAAGACCCAGACGCCGAAGGCGGCGATGACGCCCGCCTTGACCAAGGCGGCGCCAGTGCGCCACCGCAGACTCCGGTTCAGGGCGTAGAGGCTCAGGCCGTAGACCAAGGCGTCGCCGAGCATGTCGATCGAATCAGCCATCAGGGCGGTGGACTGCGCGACGAGGCCGGCGCCGAATTCGGCGAAGAACATGACCAGGTTGATCGCCAGAACCAGGATCAGGACACGACGCACGTCGGCATGGGCGCCGAGGGCGGCGATCTCGTCCCCTTTGGCCGAACAACAGTCGTCGCCCGCGAAATGGGCAGTCGGCGCCGGTTCAGCCTGGTTGGTCGAGCCGCAGGCGGTCGGTCCAGAACAACAGTACTGGGCGTCTGTGGGGGCGGGAGAGGGTGGCCGGCTCGAGCAGACGGCCTTCTCCGGCGCATCGGAAGAGGGCTTTGCGAAGGATGGGCAGCAGTCGGACATGAGGAACCAGGGTTGCGAATAGGGTTCGCCGACCGATATGCGACCTATAGCGGGTATAGGTTCAAGGGCATGGCCGAGAATTTCTCCATTGGCGATCTGGGGCGGCGCACGGGGTGCAAGGTGGTCACCATCCGTTATTATGAGCGGATCGGCGTCCTCGAGGCACCCCGTCGTGGCGAAGGCGGTCATCGCATCTATGGCCAGGACCATCTGAACCGGCTCGCCTTTGTGCGGCGCGCGCGAGATCTCGGCTTCTCCCTGGATGCTGTCCGAAGCCTGTTGAGCCTGTCAGGAGAGCCCACCTCTGCACCTTGCGGGGCGGCCGACGCCGTCGCCACGGAGCATCTTGCAGAGGTGCGCGCCAAGATCATGGACCTGCGTCGGCTGGAGGACACCCTCGTCTCTGTCCTGGATCGCTGCGGCCGGACGACCGTCGAGGACTGTCGGGTGCTGGACGCCCTACGTGAGACGCCTCAGCCAGAGGACGCCGTCTCGGCGCCTTGAGCATGACCTGAGGGACCGGAGGCTTCGCTTGGGCGCGAAGCGCCGGCGTCGCCGTGAGCCTCGCCGGGCGGGCCGTGATAGTGGCGTAAAGGATTCAGGTCGTCGCGCACGGCGTAGAGAAAGCCGGAGCCTCCAAGCCAGAGCAGGCTGAACAGAAGGGTCAGGGCTAGGCCCGGACGGGCGCGTGGAGCGAGCCGCAGACCGGCCAGGGCAAGGAGGGGAAGGCCGACGCCGTATACCACGTGCACCGGCCATCCGAGCGTGCTGAAGCAGAAGATGGCGAAGGTGAGAACAGCGCCGGCGCTCACCAAGCTCGCCGTCAGGACAGCGAGCCCGTCAAGAAGCGGGTTCGGCCGGGGCGGCGGAGGGCGTCTGCCGCGACGCTTGCCGGGCCGGCCTTCCTTCCATCGAACGGTGCGCGCCATGTCAGGCGCCGCTCTCCGGCGCAGGCGGAGTTTCGCGTCGCGCCAGCCAGAGGCGCATTCGAAGGATTTCCGTGTCGCGCGCCCGGATGAGGTCCTGGGCCAGCCCACGAGCGTCCTTGTCGGAGCCGTGCTGCAACTGGATCCGGGCCAGGGCGATCTCGCCCTCATGATGAGCGATCATGGCGCGCATGAAGTCGACGTCGGCGTCGCCGGTCCAGCGAATGTCAGTGGCCTGGTGAAGACGTTCATTGGCCTCCTTGAAAGAGCGGGTCGAGGCCGCGTCTCCCGGGGCGTCGGCATGGCCGGCGTGCTCGTCGATCGGCTGGACGGCCGCAGCCGCCGGACGATCGGGCGGGGATTGACGCGACATCATGCCGAACAGAAAGGCTGCAGCCGCCAGGAAGGCTGCGACGAGGGTGAGCCAGCTAAGGCGTTTCATGGGCTTTATCCCGGATAGGATGCGGGCGCCTGGCGATCGCGGTAGGCGAGCAGGCGCAGGGCGTTGAACACCACTAAGAGGGTGGAGCCTTCGTGCAGGGCGACGGCCGGGCCGATGCCGAGACCGAGGATGGTGGCTGGCACGAGGAAGGCGACCACGCCGAGGCTGACGAACAGGTTCTGGCGGATGACGGTTCGGGTGCGACGGCTCAGGCCGACCGTGAAGGGAAGATTGGACAGATCATCGGCCATGAGGGCCACGTCGGCGGTTTCCAGAGCGACGTCGGAGCCCGCCGCGCCCATGGCCACGCCGACCGTGGCCGTGGCCATGGCGGGGGCGTCGTTGACCCCGTCGCCGACCATGGCGACCTTGGTCTCGGCGCGGAGGCGCTTGATCGCCTCGACCTTGTCGTCCGGCATGAGGTCGCCCCAGGCCTCCGTCAGGCCGACCTGGCCGGCGATGGCTTCGGCCGCCTTCTGGTGGTCACCCGAGATCATGATCATGCGCCGGACGCCCAGGGCTCTCAGTCTTGTCAGGGCGTCGCGCGCGGCCGCACGCGGCGTGTCCAACAGGCCGATCACGCCGAGATCGCGTTCGCCCTGGCGCACCACCATCAGGGTGCGGCCCTGGGCGCGGAGGCGATCGACCGCCTCGGTCGCCTGGACGCTCAGAACCGGCACGCCGTCCGATCCGAACATCTCGGGCTTGCCGATCTGGACCGTGACGCCCTCGAGCTCGGCGGCGACGCCCTTGCCGGTCAGGCTCTGCAGGCTTGAAGCGGCAGGGACGGCGGCGCCGTCGAGACGCGCCGCGCCGTCCCGGGCGATGGCTTCAGCCAAGGGGTGATCGCTGAGCCGTTCCACGGCGACCGCCACCGTCAGCAGGGCGCGTTCGTCGGCGCCGTCGACGGGGATAACGTCGGTGATCCGCGGGCGGCCTTCCGTCAGGGTACCGGTCTTGTCGAAGGCGATGGCGTCGACGGTGCCGAGGCTCTCAAGCGGCGCGCCGCCCTTGATCAGGACGCCGGCGCGAGCGGCGCGGGCGACGCCCGACAGGACGGCGCTCGGCGTGGCGATAGCCAGGGCGCAGGGGCTGGCGGCCACCAGGACCGCCATGGCGCGGTAGAAGCTGTCGCGGAAGGGTTCGTCGACCACCACCCAGGCGAAGAGCAGGATGAAGGCCAGGCCCAGGACGAGAGGGACGAAGACGCGCTCAAACCGGTCGGTGAACCTTTGTGTGGGCGACTTCTGGGTCTCCGCCTCGCTGACCATGCGCACGACCTTGGCCAAGGTGGTGTCGCTGGACTTGCGGGTGGTCTCGATCTCGATGGCGCCGGCGCCGTTGATCGTCCCGGCGAAAACGGCGGATGCGGCGAGGATGGAGGCGGGGCGGGCCCGGGCCTCGGCGAGATCATCGACCGGCTGCTTGTCGACCGGCATGCTCTCCCCAGTGACGGGGGCCTGATTGATGCTGGTGGCCCCCTTGATGACGAAGCCGTCGGCGGGCAGGCGTTCATTGGGCCTGACCACCACCACCTCGCCGACTTCAAGCGCCTCGACCGGTATCTCGATCACCTCGCCGTCACGCCGCACCCTGGCGGTGCGCGGGGCGAGTTCCGCCAAGGCCTCGATGGCGCGCTTGGCCCGGCCCATGGCGTAGTGCTCCAGGGCGTGGCCGAGGCTGAAGAGAAAGAGGAGCAGGGCGCCTTCCGCCCAGGCGCCGAGCGCCGCCGCCCCCGCCGCCGCCACCAGCATCAGGGTGTCGATCTCGAAGCGCTTGCGCCTGAGGTTGTCGATCGCTTCGCGCACGGTGAAGAAGCCGCCC
>JALAGW010000283.1 GCA_022712235.1 Brevundimonas sp.
CTGGCGGACGGGTCGAACGCCCCGTCTCTAGGCCCCTGCGGCTCCATGTCTTCTCGTGGTCTATCGCGCGTTCGCGCTGCTTGAGACCATTTCACGCTACGTCCTGAAACGTCGCGTGGAGAACCGCCCGCCTGATCCGTCGCCGCCTTCCGCTGGGTGCTCCCTTGCCCGGCGCGCGCGATGAAGGACGAGCGACCCGACACGGACCCCGTTCTCTCCGCGCCCGCCGCCGCTTCGGTTCGCCGGCCGAGCGAGCCCTCCCTTGCGACGGGACGAGGGGAAGCGTGGCACGGGTTGAGAGTGCGGCGAGGATATGGGGGCTGGCGGAGGGCGATCCCTTGCGGTTTCGGGGGTTGGGGCGCGTTGATGTGAAGGCGCGGCCTTTTCATCGCTCATCCCGGCGAAGGCCGGGATCCAGATGACATGATGAGACGGATGGCTTTGAAGGCAGGGTCGCGCCTTATGAAGCTGGCCGCGCGCCTTGCAATCTGGATCCCGGCCTTCGCCAGGATGAGCGGGTTTGGGAGGGGAGCGAGACCCCTCCTCCGTCGGCCTGCGGCCGCCACCTTCTCCCGCAAGGGGAGAAGGGAAGCGTTTGCTTAAGCCCGGACCGCCCGGCTGGCGTCCACGCCCAGCGCCGTCAGGGCGGTCGCCGCGATGTGCTCGGCATCAAGGCCAGCCTGGGCGTACATGATCTCGGGCTTGTCCTGGTCCTGGAAGACGTCTGGCAGGGTCAGGGTGCGGATCTTGAGACCGCCGTCCAGCGCGCCCTTTTCGGCCAGCAACTGCAGGACGAAGGCGCCGAAGCCGCCCATGGCGCCCTCTTCCACCGTGACCAGGCACTCGTGCTCGCGCGCAAGACGCAGGATCAGATCGGCGTCAAGAGGCTTGGCGAAGCGGGCGTCGGCGACGGTGGCCGAAACGCCGCGCGCGGCCAGCAGGTCGGCGGCTTTCAGCGATTCCTGCAGGCGGGTGCCCAGCGACAGGATGGCGACCGAGGCGCCTTCGCGGACGATGCGGCCCTTGCCGATCTCCAGCGGGGCGGCCAGCTCGGGGATTTCCACGCCGACGCCGTCGCCGCGCGGGTAGCGGAAGGCGCTGGGGCGGTCGTCGATGGCGAGAGAGGTCGAAATCATGGCGGCCAGTTCCGCCTCGTCCGAGGCCGCCATCAGCACCATGCCGGGCAGCGCCCCCATGAAGCCGATGTCGAAACTGCCCGCATGGGTGGCGCCATCGGCGCCGACGAGCCCTGCGCGATCCATGGCGAAGCGCACCGGCAGGGACTGGATGGCCACGTCGTGGACGACCTGGTCGTAGCCGCGCTGCAGGAAGGTGGAATAGATGGCGCAGACCGGCTTCATGCCGTCCGCCGCCAGACCAGCGGCGAAGGTGACGGCGTGCTGCTCGGCGATGCCGACGTCAAAGGTGCGGTCGGGGAAGGCCTGACCGAACAGGTCCAGCCCGGTGCCGGTCGGCATGGCGGCGGTGATGGCGACGATGCCGGGATCGTTCTGCGCGTGCTTGATCAGCTCGGTCCCGAAGACCTTGGTGTAGCTGGGGGCGTTGGAGACGGCCTTGGCCTGCTTGCCCGAGACCACGTCGAACTTGACCACGCCATGATACTTGTCGGCGCTGTTTTCGGCGGGAGCATAGCCCTTGCCCTTTTGCGTGACGACATGGACCAGCACCGGACGGTCGGTGATGGCGGCGGCGTTCTTCAGGATCGGGACCAGGTTCTCCATGTCGTGACCGTCGATCGGCCCGATGTAGTAGAAGCCCAGTTCCTCGAAGAAGGTGCCGCCGACGATCATGCCGCGGGCGTATTCCTCGGCCTTGCGCGCCGCGTCGCGGAAGGGGCGCGGCATGTGGCCGACGAACTTCTTTCCGACCTTGCGGATATTCTGATAGGCGCCGCCCGAGACCTGCTTGGCCAGGTAGGCGCTCATGCCGCCGACGGGCGGAGCGATCGACATGTCGTTGTCGTTCAGGATGACCATCAGCTGGCCGTGGGTGGCCTCGGCGGCGTTGTTCATCGCCTCATAGGCCATGCCCGCCGACATGGAGCCGTCGCCGATCACGGCCACGACGCGGTTCTTCTCGCCCTTGGCGTCGCGGGCGGCGGCGAAGCCCAGCGCCGCCGAAATCGAGGTCGAGGCGTGGGCCGCGCCGAAGGGGTCGTATTCGCTTTCCGAGCGCTTGGTGAAGCCCGACAGACCGCCGCCCTGACGCAGGGTGCGGATGCGGTCACGCCGCCCGGTCAGGATCTTGTGCGGATAGCACTGATGGCCGACGTCCCAGATCAGGATGTCCTTCGGCGTCTCGAACACATGGTGCGGGGCCACGGTCAGCTCGACCACGCCCAGCGCCGAGCCCAGATGGCCGCCGGTGACGGAGACGGCGTCGATGGTCTCGGTCCGCACCTCGTCCGCCAGCTGCTTCAGCTGGGGAACGTCGAAGCCCCGCGTGTCGGCGGGAAACTTGACGGTGTCGAGAAGCGGGGTGTGGGGCATGGGTGTCGGAGGCCTTTGACGCGGGACGTCATATTCTAACCCGCGGGAGGCGGGCGCGTTTCCTATCAGGACCGGCGTTTGAGCACAAAGTCCACGCTGGCCTTGAGGATTTCGGCCTCATGGCCGAACAGGTCAAGGTGCGAGCGGGCCTGATCGGCCAGGTGCGCGACCCTCTGTCGCGCCGCCTCGACGCCCAGCAGGGTGACGAAATTGGTCTTGCCGAGGGCGGCGTCCTTGCCGCCGGCAGCCTTGCCCATCTCTTCGGCCGAACCTTCCGCGTCCAGAACATCGTCGATGATCTGATAGGCCAGGCCCACGTCGTGGGCGAAGCTGGTCAGGGCGTGCCAAGCCGCTTCGTCGGCGCGCGAGATGATCAGCGGGATCTCGAAGGCGTAGGCGAACAGGGCTCCGGTCTTCAGGCGCTGCATCCGGGCGACGCCGCCAAGGTCGTCGCGGACGCCCAGCAGGTCGATCATCTGGCCGCCGGCCATGCCGCGCGCGCCGGAGGCGAATGAGAGACGCCGCGCCAGCTCGCAACGGATCGCCGCGTCGTCGTGGGTGTCTTCGTCCAGAATGATGTCGAAGGCGGCGGTCTGAAGCGCGTCGCCGGCGAGGATGGCCGTCGCCTCGTCATAGGCGATGTGCAGGGTCGGGCGGCCGCGCCGCACGTCGTCGTCGTCCATGGCCGGCAGGTCGTCATGCACCAGCGAATAGGCGTGGACGCATTCCAGGGCGCAGGCGGCGCGCAGGACGGCGCATTCCTCCACATCCAGCATCCGGCCCGCCTCGATGGCGAAGAAGGGGCGCAGACGCTTGCCGGGGCCCAGCGCGGCATAGCGCATGGCCTCGGTCAGACGCGACTCAGGGCCGTCGGCGCGAGGCAGCAGCTCGTCCAGGGCGACGGTGACCAGATCGGCGATCTCGGCCACCCGGTCGATGACGGCCTGTTCCGGAGAGTTGGCGGCGAGCATGGTCAAAACAGTCTCCCGCCCAGCGGCAGGTCGCGGTCGACACCGACCAGGACGACGTGGCCGTCTGCATCGGGGAAGCCCAGGGTCAGGACCTCGGACTTCACCGGCCCGATCTGGCGCGGCGGGAAGTTGACGACGGCGGCGACCTTGCGATCCTGCAGGTCGTCCAGAGTGTAGTGATGGGTGATCTGGGCCGAGGACTTCTTCACGCCGATCTCGGGGCCGAAGTCGATGGTCAGCTTGTAGGCGGGCTTGCGCGCCTCCGGGAAGGGGTCGGCCTTGATGATCTGGCCGACGCGGACATCGACCTTGAGGAAGTCGTCAAAGCCGATCAACGGGGCGAGGTCTGCGTCCGACATCAACCGAACTCGGCGGGTTCGACGCCCTTGGCCTGGCCGTCGGCGCCGACAACGATCTTCTCGACCCGCAATTGCGCGGCCTTGAGCCGGGCCTCGCAGTGAGCCTTAAGGCGCGCGCCTTCTTCATAAAGGGCGATGGACTCCTCCAACGGGGCCTGTCCCGACTCCAGACGCGAGACAATGCCCTCCAGACGCGACAGGGCGTCCTCGAAGCTGAGATCGGCGGAAAGGGCGGGGGAAGCGGAGGCGTCGGTCATGATGGCCGCAACCTAGAGACGCCCGCGCGGCGCATCAACGGCGAAAGGCGCCGCACCCGCCGCAACGAGCCTTCAACGCTTCTCGTAGCGACGCTGCGACCAGTATTTGAAGCCCTGGTTGTGGGCCAGGCGCCAGCCATGGGCCTTCAGGCGCTGGCCGACCATGTGGTTGAAGTAGCCATGGGCCAGCACCAGAACGTCCTGACCTTCACCGGCGCGAGCGATCAGGATGCGGGCGGCCTGATCGGCGCGAACCTCGGCCTCGGCGCGGGTTTCCTGACCTTCGTGGTGGTTGAAGACGTGCCACCAGAAGCGCGAGATCACGCCCCAGTAGCGCGGCGACAGCTTGATCCACGCCGGGAAATGCGGCGGCGGCAGGGGCGCTTCTATGAACAGGGCGTCGACTAGGACCTCGCGGTCGCGGGCCACGGCCTGGGCCGTTTCCTGCGCGCGACGGCGCGACGAGGCGTAGATGGCGCCCGCGCCTTCGGCCGCGGCCAGCAGGGTCTGCGGCGGGGTCTGGCCGGCGCGCAGGCCGCCGACCTCGTAGCGGCCCCACCAGTCGCGATATTCGTCCGAGGTGATCAGACATTTGCGCGACAGGGCCGGTTCGCCGTGGCGGGCCAGAATGATCGCGCCGACAGCCGGCGTCGCCTGGACGGCGGGGGTCGCCTCCCTGGGCGTCGATGCGGCGGATTCGGTGTGGGTCATGAGAGCGGGAGACGTCATAGCACGGGGAGCGGCCTGTGAAATCAAGGCTTTGGCGTCCCTCAATCCCCCCGATTGCGGTTGACGGAGCAGACGTATCGTCCGCCCCTTGGAAGATGGTGGTAGCTCCCGCCGCGCGCCCCTGCAACCACCAAGCGATGAC
>JALAGW010000284.1 GCA_022712235.1 Brevundimonas sp.
CCAGCGGTCGGGATTCGGGGGGCGGGCTCGGCGACGCCGGGGATGCGGCGGCGATCGAGGGGGCTCAGATCGGCGGTCGGCTGGTGGATCGCGAACTGGAGGTTCGCCCATCGATCCGGCTTCGGGCCGGGATGCAGGTCCGGGTCATGATCACGCGAGACCTCATCCTGGAGCCCTATCAGCCATGACCCGGAAGCGGGCAGGGCCTTGGACCGGGCGACGGCGGGAGACGACTGTCATGGCGGTCGGCGTGATCGTCGCGGCGCTGGCCGTCGGCGGCGACGGACCTGCCATGGCCCTGATCAATGAAAGCTCCAGCCTGGCGCGCGGCCTCTATGTTCGCACAGGCGAGAGGGTGTCGCCGGGCGCGGTCGTGGCGGTTGCCCAGTCCGAGGCGGCCCGGCCCTATCTCGAGCGGTTGAGCATGCCTGCCGACCTCCTGCTGCTGAAGCGGGTCGCCGCCATCGGGGGAGGCCGCGTCTGCGTCGCTGGCGACGGGGTCCAGACGCCCGGACGTTGGGCAGCGAGGCTGGAGCGGGATCGCCGCGGCGCGATCCTGCCGGCCTGGCGCGAATGCCGCGTCCTTGAGCCGGACGAGCTCTTCCTCCTCGGCGATACGCCGGGGAGTTACGACAGCCGCTACTTCGGGCCGGTGCGCCGCTCCGAGGTCGTCGGCGTCTACAGGGAGGTGCTGACATGGTGAGGGGAATGATCGCGGCGGTGCTGATGGCGACCGTCGCCGGGGCGGCCCAGGCCCAGGCGGTGAACTGGAGCGCGGCGGGCGGCGACCTCTTTGGGCGCGTCCAGGAGGCAGAAGGCGAGGCGGCCCCTGAGGGCGCGGACCCCTTCCCGAAACTTGATCCCTTGGACCAGCCTTTCCGCGACGCGGTCGCCGCCGCCGCCGCCGTTCACGGGCTGGACCCGAAACTGCTGCATGCCCTAGTCGTGACGGAGAGCGCCTACCGGACGGATGCGGTTTCTCCGGTCGGGGCCGCAGGTCTGACCCAGCTCATGCCCGCCACCGCCCTCGAGCTGGGCGTGAGGAACCGCTTCGATCCTGCTGAAAACCTTAGGGGAGGGGCTGAATATCTCGCCCGGCAGATCCTGCGCTTCCGAGACCTGAGGCTGGCGCTTGCCGCCTATAACGCCGGGCCTGGCCGGGTGGCCCGTCTCGGGCGCGTACCCGACATCGCGGAGACCCGCGCCTACGTCGATACCGTGATCGCCTGCTACCTGGCGCTTGCCGCCGGGCGCGAGGTGCGCTCGTCGCGCGCCTGTCGAAGCCCGGAGGGCGGCGGATGATCGAGGCGCTCGTCATGGGGTCGGCCGAAGGCGGCGACGACGACCTGCTCACGCGCAAGGAGGCCTCTGCCTATCTGGCGCAGTTCGGGGTGCGGCTGAAGCCGGCCACCCTGGCGCGGCTCTGGTCGGTCGGCGGCGATGGTCCGCCCTGTCGGCACGTCCGGGCCAGGCCCTATTATCCAAGAGGACTTCTTCGGGACTGGGCTCTGTCCCAGATTTCCGAGGTGCGAAGCGGGGCGCCGGCGGCGGCCCAGGCGCGTCGTCGTGGCTGCGCCAGGCGAGGGCGATGCGGCGGCGGTCGGCGGGCCGCAGGACCGGCTTTTGACCTGGGCGATTGTGCACGACATGACGGGTCTGAGCCGGTCGACAGCCTGGCGCCTGCAGCAGACGGGCGCCTTCCCGCATCCCGTCGCGCTTTCGCCGGGTCGTGTCGGCTGGTGGGAAAGCGAACTGACGGCCTGGAAGCGGGCGCGGCCTCCAGGGCGTTTTCGCTCGCCCGCGCGGCCCCGTCTTCCGGGAACAGGGCCTCGCGCAAGGCGAACGCCTGGGGAGGCGCCCGCGGCGGTCCCCGCGTTGGAGCCGCCCGAGCCTCCCTTGCGCGTGTCGCCGGTTCGGGTTCGCAAGCGCCGTCCGGCGCATCCGGATCAGATTGATTTCGGCTTTTGAGAGGGGCCATCCCGGGCGAGGATCAACCGTCAGCTCGCACGTCAGCCGCAGGCGGCTTCGTTCAATGGTGCGCCAGAAGGTGCGATGTACATTGAGTCAATGGTGGGTGGGCTCGAGCGTCTGGCGTGGATATTATTTTGGCGCTTCAAAATCGCTTGAGATGTCTGGGTCTGATGGCGCGCAAATCCTTTGGCCATCGACTTAGGTCACTACGCCGTGGGTTACGCTCCACCTGAAGTTTCAGGCCATATCTATTGCGTCGCACAAAAAGTTTATCTCAGCGTCGCCGTATCCAATCTATGGTCTTCACGCGGACTGCACGAGGCGGCTGCATGCGGCGCTGCATCGACGGCGCCGTCATCATTCGCGTCTGGCCGGGGTCGGACGTTTGCGCACCTGTGAAACGATCGTCCGCCGGCGCCTGGCGCGGCGCGATCCCTTGCGACGTGCGCTCATGGGCGAGCTGTGGCGGACCCTCCAAATAGACAGGAGCGCGGACAGGCGTGGGCGATATACAACTTCATCAACTGGGCGGACCTCTGACGGTCGCCCTGCTGGCGATCTTCTTCGGCGGGACCTTTCTGATCTCGCTGTCCATCAGCCGACGCAAGGAGAACGCCGACGGCTACATGACGGCCGGCAACGGCATCGGTCTGGGTGTTTCGGCGGCCTCGATGACCGCCACCTGGATCTGGGCCGCGTCGATGTACGCCTCGGCCACCTCGGGCTACATCTACGGCGTTTCAGGGCCCATCCACTATGGCTTGTGGGGCGCGCTGATGATCCTGTTCATCTATCCCTACGGCAGGCGGATCCGCGCCGTGGCGCCTCGGGCCCATACCCTGGCCGAGGTCATGTATGCGCGCCACGGACGATCGAGCCAGTTGATGCTGGCCAGTTCCAACGTCCTGGGCAGTCTGATCAGCCTGACGTCCAACTTCATTGCGGGCGGCGCGCTGATCGCCATGCTGTCGCCCTTCAGCTTCAGCCAGGGGATCGCGGTGATCGCGGGGGGCGTGCTGCTCTATACGCTGTGGTCCGGCTTCCGGGCCTCGGTCCTGACCGACTTTGTCCAGGTCTGCGCCATGCTGGGCGCCGTGGTCATCATCATCCCGGCGGTCTTCTTCGCGGTGGGCGGGCCGGCGGTCTTCACCGAAGGGGCCGCCAACCTGACGCCGCAGCAGGGCTCCTTCTTCTCGTCGGACGCCTTCTTCAATCAGGGCGCGCCCTATATCGCCGCCGTCCTGGCCTACGCCATCGGCAACCAGACCATCGCCCAGCGCCTCTTCGCCGTGCGCGAGGACCTGATCAAGCCGACCTTCATCGTCGCCACCATCGGCTACGGCGCCACGGTGATCGGCGTGGGCATGCTGGGCGTGGTCGCCCTCTATGTCGGCATCGCGCCGATGGACGGCGATGTGAACAACCTCATCCCTCAACTGGCGGGGACATACCTGGGCCCTGTTCTGCTCAGCGTCTTCTTCATCATGATCATCGGGTCGCTGGCCTCGACAGCGGACTCCGACCTGTCGGCCCTGTCGTCGATCATGATGGCGGACGTCTATGGACGGCAGGCGTCCGGCAGGAAGGCCAACCCGCGAACCATGCTGCTGATCGGCCGGGTCACCATGGTCGTCGCCACCGCCGCGGCCCTCTATTTCGCGGGCGGGCGGATGAACATCCTGGATCTTCTGGTCCTGGTGGGAGCGATCTGGGGCGCATTGGTCTTCCCGGTCATCGCCAGCTTCTACTGGGACAAGGTGACCAACCGGGCCTTCTCGCTATCGGTTCTGGCGGCCTTGGCCCTGTTCGTGCCCGTTCGTTTCGGCTGGCTGCCCATGGAGGGGGTGACCGCCTACGTCTTCGACGTCCTGGCGGTGATCGGCGTCGGGGTGGTGGCGGGGCTGATGACCTTCGGCTTCTTTGGAGCGCGGGCGGCGCGGATCGTCGGCGTGGTCGCGACCCTGGCTGTCGCCCCCTTCGCGATCGGCTTCCTGCACCAGTACGCCGTGCTGAGCAGTTCGCTGATCGCCTATGCGGTCAGCACGATCGTCTGCGTCCTCTTGTCCTTCCGCAATCGCACGGCCTTTGACTTCGATCGGATCGCCGCGCGCACCGGCGACTTCGACGTCGCGCCTTCTTCGTCCTCAAACTAGGAGCCCATCATGAGCGCCTTCTGGCTCACCGCCTACGTCCTGGTCTGGCCTGTCATCGTGGCGGCGGTCCTTCTCTTCATCGCCCGGGCCTTCTTCCGGGAGTGGCGGGAGGCGCGCCGCGAGGGCAGGGCGATGATCTGAATGTGAGGCCGCAGCCGCGTCCTGTTTGGATGTCGTCTTGCCCCAGGTCAGGCGATGGCGAGCAGCGCTTTTCGCAGTTCGTCGCCGCTCTCGATTTCACGCTCGATGAGCGCATGCTCGCTAATCCATACAGGGGTGGCTGCGCCCAGCACCGCGCGACCCTTGTCGGTCAGCGCGACGCGCCTGCCGCGACGATCGTTCGGATCTACGGACACCGAGATGAGGCCGGCTTTTTCCAGCGGCTTGAGGTTCGCAGTCACGGTGGAGCGATC
>JALAGW010000285.1 GCA_022712235.1 Brevundimonas sp.
ATCATGCAGGCCGACCTGCCGGTGCGGCTGGTGGTGCTGGTCGCCGCCGTCGAGAACGCGGTCTCCGCCGACGCCTTCCGCCCCGGCGACATCCTCAACAGCCGCAAGGGCCTGACCATCGAGATCGGCAATACCGACGCCGAGGGCCGCCTGATCCTGGCCGACGTCCTGACGCGGGCGGGGGAGCACGACCCCGACCTGCCCCTGGCCTTCGCTACCCTGACCGGCGCGGCCCGCATGGCGCTGGGGCCCGAACTGCCGCCGCTTTACACTGACGACGAGGCCCTGGCCGAAGGCATCCTGTCGGCCGGGCGGGCGGTGGGCGATCCCCTGTGGCGGATGCCCCTGTGGGCCGGTTACCGCGGCTCGCTGGACAGCGAGATCGCCGACGTCAGGAATGATTCCGCCGCCTGGGCCCAGGCCGGATCGGTGACGGCGGCGCTCTTCCTGCAGAAATTCGCCCCGACGACGGGTTCGTGGGCCCACATGGACATCTTCGCCTGGAACCCACGCGCCCGTCCGGGCCACCCGGAAGGCGGCGAAGCGCAAGGCCTGCGCGCCTGCTACCGCTATCTGCGCGACCGATTCGTCAAATAGCCAAGGCTGTTAACGCCCGATTTGGCTTCGGCGTTTACAAACGGCGGTTCACCGCGTGAAACGCCGCCGAGGCCCTGTTTGTCCGACCTTCTGGCTCTTCTCCCGCCCGGCCCGCCTCTGATCCTTCGGGACGGAGACCGGATCGTGCTGGCCGAGCAGGCGCTGGAAGGCCTGATGCCGGCCGAAGCCTATCGCCGGACCGAGGCCATGCATTGCCGGGTCCCGGTCGCGGATATTGTTTCCGATGCGGATCAGCGCATCGACCAGCTGCTGCACGGCGAGGCCTTCGACGTCCTGCACCGTCGTGGCGACCGGGCCTGGGGCCGCGCCCGTCGCGACGGCGTCGTCGGCTGGGTGACGCTGGACAGCCTTTCGCCCGGCGCGCCCCTGGCCAGCCGCCGCGTCGCTTCTGTCGTCGCCGCCCTGCCGCTGAACGCCCTGGTGGACGAGGCCGCCGAGGGCGTCGCCGACGCCGATCTGCAACCGGTCGGCGACTTCGAGCGCGAACCCGTCGCCGTGGCCGAGCGCCTGCTGGGCCGCCCGCACGCTCTGGGCGCCCGCTCCTCGTTCGAGACCGATTGTTCGGGTCTGGTGCAGCAGGCCTTGCTGGCCTGCGGCCTGCCCGGCCCGCGCCGTTCCGCCGCCCAGGCCGACCTGGGGCGTCCCATCGCGCGGGAAGTCGCGGAACGCGGCGATCTGGTCGTCTGGATGGCGCCGGAGGGCGACGACTGGACCGGCCACTCCGCCATCATGATCGACGCCGATCAGGTCATCCACTCGACCGGCGCGCGCGGCGGCGTGGTCGTTGAATCACTGGCCGAGGTTGAGGCCCGCCTGACCGGCGACGGCTACGCCCCGGCGGTGTTCCGGCGGCTGTAACAACCCTTTCACCTTACCTTTCGTCATCCTCCGGCCAGCCGCGCAGCGGCGCAGACCGGGGGACCCAGCGGCGCCCGTCAGGGCGAAACCTGCACGCTCGACGTCTGCATCAAAGATCGCCTTCGGCGCCGCTGGGTCCCCCGGTCTCGCTTCGCTTGCCGGAGGATGACGGAAGAAAAGCAGCCCAAACGCAGAAAAGGCGACCCGAAGGCCGCCTTTCCCGTCGTCTCGAATGTCTGACCCTTACGCCGTCGGGGCGCTGGTCGCGGCCGGAGGAGCGGCCGGGGTCGCCTGGGTCGTGGCCGGAGCCGCGCCTTTAGCCGCCGGAGCGACCTCGGTGGCGGCGGCGCCCTCAGCCGGGGCCGCGTCGGCCGCCGGAGCCGCCGCGCCGGGCTGGCGAGCCGGGTCCGGCGCCGGGATGGCGAAGCCGCCCGAGCCGTTCGACCGCAGCCAGGCGATCAGGTTGATGCGGGTCTTCTCGTCGCGGATGCCGGCGAAGGACATCTTGGTGCCGGGGATGTAGCGGCCCGGCGCGGTGAGGAAGTGATCCAGTTCGTCGTAGCCCCAGGTCGGCGCCTCGGCCTTGTGTTTGGCCATGGCGTCCGAATAGGCGAAGCCGGCGCGGTGCATGGCGGGACCGCCGACGACGCCGAACAGGTTGGGACCGATGCCGTCCGCGCCGCCCGAAGCGGCGTTGTGGCAGGCCTGGCAGCGCGCGAAGGCGGCTTCACCGGCGGCCAGGTCGGCGGTCGGCAGGACCGTGCCCCAGTCGATCGGCAGGGCGGCCGGTTCAGCGCCCGCGGATTCTTCCGGCGCGTCCACGAAGTAGCCCATCTTTTCGGGCTGCTTGGTGTGGTACACCATGCCCGAAACCTGCTGGACCACCAGGATCACAAAGGCGGTGCCCAGGCACGCGCCCATAATCTTGTTCCACTTCAGATCGCCGCTCATGCGCGTCGTCGCTTCCCGTCTCTAATGAGCCCCCCAACCGCGAAGCGGCCTCAGGCATATTCTTGCGTCGGCGTCTCTGACACGCTAGCGCGACCTTCGCAACCGGCCCGGCCGCTTCCGGGCGTCTCTGGACGTCGTCAAGTCGATGAATCCGCTGATAATGATACCCGCTCGCATGGCGGCGACCCGTTTGCCCGACAAGCCGCTGGCTGACATCGGCGGCAAGCCGATGATCGTGCGGGCCTGGGAACAGGCGGCCCTGTCCGGTTTCCGTGTCGCCGTGGCGGCCGGCGACCCCGAGATCGTCGAGGCGGTCGAGGCGGCTGGCGGCCTGGCTGTCCTGACCGATCCCGACCTGCCCAGCGGTTCGGACCGCATCCGCGCGGCGGTCGAGGCCGTCGATCCTGACGGCGCCCACGATCTGGTCATCAACATCCAGGGCGACATGCCCTTCGCCTCGCCCGATCTGGCGCGGGCCTGCGCCGATCTGCTGGCCCGCGAATCAGCCTGCGATATCGCCACCCTGGTGGCCGCCGAGGCGGACGTCTCGGACCGCGCCAATCCCGACGTCGTCAAGGCGGTCCTGGCCCTGCCGGACGGCGGGACCAGCGGTCGCGCCCTCTACTTCACCCGCTCGACGCTTTATGGCGACGGCCCGATCTGGCGTCACGTGGGCATCTACGGCTATCGCCGCGAGGCCCTGATGCGCTTCTGCGCCGCCCCGCCGTCGCCGCTGGAGAAGCGCGAAAAGCTGGAACAGCTGCGCGCCCTGGAAATGGGCCTGCAGATCTGGGCCTCGGTCATCGACGAAGCCCCGCTGTCGGTGGACAATCCGGCGGACCTGGAAGCGGCGAGAGCGCTGATCTAGCGCGGCGCCTCTCCCTCCCCTTCATGGGG
>JALAGW010000286.1 GCA_022712235.1 Brevundimonas sp.
CCTCCCTCTGGACGGACCCGACGTCATGCGCCCAAGCTGAGCCTTCATCAGACGGAGCGCCCCATGATCCTCGTCCACCACCTGAACAACTCCCGCTCGCAGCGCGTGCTCTGGCTGCTGGAGGAGCTGGGCCTGGCCTATGAGGTCAAACGCTATGAACGGGACCCGGCCACCATGCTGGCCCCGCCCGAGCTGAAGGCGGTCCATCCCCTGGGCAAGTCGCCGGTGCTGGACGACGGCGACGTCCGCGTGGCCGAGACGGGCGCCATCATCGAACACCTGCTGGACGCTCATGACCCGGAGGGGCGGCTGCGTCCCGCGCGCGGGACGGCCGACGGGCGACGTTTCACCTACTGGCTGCACTACGCCGAAGGCTCGGCCATGCCGCCCCTGCTGCTGAAGCTGGTCTTCGGCCAACTGCCCAAGCGGGCGCCGGGCCTGGTTCGCCCCGTCGTCAACGGCATAGCCGCCAAGGCGCAAAGCAGCTTCATCGACCCGCAACTGAAGGCGCATGCCGACTGGCAAGAAGAGGAACTGGCCGCCACCGGCTGGTTCGCCGGACCTTCGTTCAGCGCCGCCGACATCATGATGAGCTTCCCACTGGAGGCCGCCGCCAGCCGGGCCCTCGACCTGGCCGCCTATCCCAACATCGCTCGCTTCCTGCAGACGATCCACGCCCGGCCCGCCTGGAAGCGCGCCCTGGAGCGAGGCGGCGAATACGCCTACGCCTGAGCCCGATGTTCGTCGATCACGGCTTCGGGAGGTCGCAACCCCGGCGGGGCGCCGACGTTAACGACCCCATGCGCCTGTCCATCATGCAAGTCATCGCGGCCCTGGTCGCCGCCGTCTGCGTCGTCATCGCCTTCATCGCCGCCGGGATCGGCGTGATTTCCGCCGTCTTCATGCTGCTGGCCATGGCGGCCCTGGGCTTCATCGCCTGGACCGCGATCCGCCGCGCCATGAACCAGGCCAAGCCCTGATCCGTCGCGGCCGAACATGCTCTTGAGTTTGGCCGAAGGGCGCCCTAGGCTCTTGGCCCCGATCACGTGCGCCCCGTGATCGTGTCTGTGCTGATTTACGTCTCTCATTAGTCTCCGGGCGAAACAAGAAACTCACGACACAATGGAAAAAGTGCCGATGACGGCCGAGGGCTACCGTGTCCTCGACGAACAGTTGAAGCAATTGAAGCAGGTCGAACGGCCGAGCGTCATCGCGGCCATCTCCGAGGCCCGCGAACACGGCGACCTGTCTGAAAACGCGGAATATCACGCCGCCAAGGAACGCCAGGGCTGGATCGAAGGCTCCATCGCCGAGATCGAGGACAAGCTGTCGCGCGCCCAGGTCATCGACGTGTCCAAGCTGTCGGGCGACCAGGTCAAGTTCGGCGCCACCGTCACCTTCGTGGACGAGGACACCGAGGAAGAGGGCGTCTATCAGATCGTCGGCGAACACGAAGCCGACGTGAAGCTGGGCAAGATCTCCATCGCCTCGCCGATCGCCCGCGCCCTGATCTCCAAGGAGGTCGGCGACGTGGTCGAGGTCAACACGCCCGGCGGCGTGAAGGCCTATGAAATCCTCAAGGTCGAGTGGAAGTAAGCTCCCCTCCGCATGAGGACGCCACAAGGGCGCGCGGTTCCGCCGCGCGCCCTCTGTCTGTCTGGGTGGTCTCGGACGGCCGCGCCGGCATCCAGAATCAGGCCCTGGGCCTGGCCGAGGCGATCGCCCGCCTGACCCCCGCCGACATCGCCGTCAAACATGTCCGCTGGCGGCCCCTGTTCGACCGCTGGCCCTCAGGCCTGAAGACCCCCGCCATGCTGGCGCCGGGATCGTTCGATCCGCGCGGCGTCGCCGAATGGCCCGACCTGTGGATCGCCACCGGCCGCGCCAGCCTGCCCCTGTCCGCCCGCGTGCGCGACTGGAGCAGCGGCCGGACCTTCACGGTCCAGACCCAGGACCCGCGCTGGAGGAACAGCGCCTATGACCTGATCGTCGCCCCGGCCCACGACGGTCTGTCCGGCGACAACGTCTTCGAAATCATCGGCAGCCCCCACCGCATCACCCGGCAAAAGCTGGCCGAGGCCGCGCCCGCCTTCGCCGACCGCATCGACGTCCTGCCCCATCCGCGCGTGGCGGTCATGATCGGCGGCCGGTCCAGGGCCTTCGACCTGACGCCCGCCCATGCGGCGATCCTGGCCGACCGGATCAAGGCGGCGGTTCAGGCGGCGGGCGGTTCCCTGCTGCTGACCTTCTCGCGTCGCACGCCCGACGCCGCCCAGGCCGTCATGACCGAGCGCCTGTCGGACCTGCGCGGCTGGATCTGGGACGGGACCGGCGACAATCCCCTGTTCGCCATGCTGGACGGCGCCGACCATGTCCTGGTCACCGAGGACAGCGCCAATATGGCGACCGAGGCCGCCGCGACCGGCAAGCCGGTCCACATCCTGCCCATGATCGCGCTGAAGCCGCCCGGCAAGTTCGCGCGCCTGCACGCCGACCTTCAGGCCCACGGCGCCGCCCGCCCCTTCGACGGCGACCTGACCGCCTGGACCTATGAGCCGCTGAACGAGACGGAACGGGCCGCCCGCGCCGTGCTGGAAGCCATGGGGACGCGCTAGTCGCCGCCCCCGCCGCCTCCGTCGCAGCCCCCTGCATCGGCGGAACCGTTCGCG
>JALAGW010000287.1 GCA_022712235.1 Brevundimonas sp.
ATCGAAAAGGCTCTGGACCCCCTGGCCTCGGCCCTGAAGCGCGCCACCCAGCCGACGGGGGCCAAGGCGGCCTCGCCCGGCAAGCCCGGCCTGATGGTCTCGCCCCTGGCCGTGCCCTTCCCGACTATTCCGCCCATCGGCGGGGTCGAGATCGCCACCGCCCGTGCGGGCTTCTACAAGCACGAGCGCGACGATCTGGTGGTCTTCCACTTCCCTGAGGGCGCGTCCTGCGCCGGGGTCTTCACCCGGCACAAGGTGGGCTCGGCGCCCGTCGACTGGTGCAAGCGTCATCTGGACGCCGACAAGGGCGGCGAGGGGGTCAAGGCCCTGGTCGTCAACGCCGGGTGCGCCAACGCCTTTACGGGCAAGGCCGGGGCCGATGCGGCCCGCCGCACGGCGTCGGAAACGGCCAAGCGTTTCGATTGCCGCCAGCGCGACGTCATGCTGGCCTCGACCGGCGTCATCGGGGTGGTGCTGGACGACAAAAAGATCACCGCCCGCCTGCCCGAGGTCGAAGCCGGTCTGAAAGCCGACGCCTGGGCCCAGGCCGGTCTGGGCATCATGACCACGGACACCTTCCCCAAGGGCTCCTACGCCGAGTGCGAGATCGAGGGCGTCAAGGTGAAGATCGCCGGGATCGCCAAGGGTTCGGGCATGATCGCGCCGGATATGGCGACCATGCTGGCCTTCATCGTCACCGATGCGAACATCGCCCCGCCGGTGCTGAAGGCCCTGCTGAACCTGCACGTCCGCACCACCTTCAACAGCGTGACGGTGGACGGCGACACCTCGACCAATGACACGGCCCTGTTGTTCGCCACCGGCGCCTCGGGCGCGCCGCGCATCGGCCGGGTCGGCGACCGCCGGCTCAAGGACTTCTCGGCGGCGCTGGACAAGGTCATGCTCGATCTGGCCCACCAGTTGGTCAGGGACGGCGAGGGCGCGACCAAGTTCGTTCGCGTCACCGTGGACGGCGCCGCCAGCCCCGCCTCGGCCCGCAAGCTGGCCAAGTCGATCGCCGACAGCCCCCTGGTGAAGACCGCCATCGCCGGCGAGGACGCCAACTGGGGCCGCATCGTCATGGCCGTGGGCAAGACCGAGG
Organism: Brevundimonas sp.; assembly: GCA_022712235.1. Taxonomy (GTDB): domain Bacteria; phylum Pseudomonadota; class Alphaproteobacteria; order Caulobacterales; family Caulobacteraceae; genus Brevundimonas. The sequence continues at coordinate 1,103 of JALAGW010000287.1, forward strand.
AGGCCGTGGATCGCGATCGTCTGGCCATCCACTTCGGCCCCCATGTCGCCGCCGTCGACGGCGCCCCGTCGCCGACCTACGACGAGGCGAAGATGAGCGCCTATATGAAGAACGCCGAGATCGACATCACCGTCCATGTCGGGTCGGGTCGCGCCTCGGCCACCGTCTGGACCTGCGATCTGACCAAGCGCTACATCGAGATCAACGGAGACTACCGCTCGTGAGCGAGTCTGCGGCCCCGACCGTCCCCACCGTGCTCGTCGTCGCCGTCGCCCTGGTCGATCCCGACGGCCGCGTCCTGATCGCCAAGCGGCCCGAGGGCAAGCAGCTGGCGGGCATGTGGGAGTTTCCGGGCGGCAAGGTCGAGCCGGGCGAGCGACCGGAAGCGGCCTTGATCCGCGAGCTGAAGGAAGAGCTGGGCATCGACGTGAACGAGGCCTGCCTGGCCCCCTTCGTCTTCGCCAGCCATGCCTATGAGAGCTTCCATCTGCTGATGCCGCTCTACCTGTGCCGGCGCTGGTCGGGCGTGGTCACGGCGAAGGAGCACGCCGGACTGGCCTGGGTGAAGCCGAACAAGCTGTCGGACTATCCCATGCCGCCCGCCGACGAGCCCCTGGTCGCCTGGCTGCGCGACCTGCTCTGACGCCTTTCGATCCTCCCCTGCGCAGCGGGGGAGGATCAACCTATTCGCCGGTCTGTTCCCTGACGCCGAGCGCATCCGCCAGTCGCGTCTTGGCGGAGCCGCGCCGGGCCGGCTTCTGCTGGCTCTCGTGCGGGGCCCAGCCGGCCAGATGCACCATCTCGAAGGTCGCCGGAATGCGCCCGTCCGCCTCGGCGTGGCGTTCGGCGTAGAGCTGCGCCGCGCGGGCCAGCACGGCCCGGTTCAGGGGCCGGATCGGCCCGGCCAGGACATTGGTCTCGCCCATGGCCCGCAGATCGCGCATCAGGGCGAAGGGATCAGCATAGCGCACGGTCACCCGGTCCACGTCTGACACGGGCAGGGCGAACCCCGCCCGTTGCAGCAGGCCCGCACCGTCGAAGCCGTCGGCGAAGGGCGAGATGCGGGCCTGGGCCCCGCCGTTGACCTCCAGCTCGGCCTCGGTCAGCACCCCGCGCAGCTCCTTCAGGGTCGACGCCCCGAACAGGCTGGCCACGAACAGGCCGTCGGGCCTCAGCGCGCGGCGGATCTGGGCCAGGGCGCCCGGCAGGTCGTTGGCCCAGTGCAGGCCCAGCAGGTTGACGATCAGGTCGGCCGACTGGTCCTCCAGCCCCAGAGGTCCGGCCCCCGGCGCGGCGCGCTCGGGAACCGAGCCTATGGCGCGAACCTCGGCCACGCGGTCGCGGGCTGAACTGTCGGCGACGGCGCGGGCGAAGACGCCCGGATGGGGCGACAGGTCGACGGGGGCCTGAAACTCGCGCAGGATCACCTCCAGGCTGTTCACCGCGTTCTCGGCGGCGCGCAGGTGCAGGAAGTCGGCGTCAGGGAAACGTCGGGCGGCGCGGCTCAGGCG
>JALAGW010000288.1 GCA_022712235.1 Brevundimonas sp.
GCAAGCTGGTCGGCCTTATCCGCCGCTATCACTGAAATCGGGATCGGCCTGACGCGTCCAGGGGCGCTGGCCCCGCACGTCGGCCGCCCACACCGCCTTCCAGCCCGCGCCCACGCGCCACAGCTCGACCGACCCGCCGCGCGCGTAGTCCACGCCGTCCAGCACCAGCCGCTGAGAGCATGAGGTGGGCAAGCTCAGCAGTTCGGCGCGGCTGCTGACGACCTCTGCCGAGCGGCACAGGGCCTCCAACTGTTCTGCCGACGGCGCCTTCTTGCCCCACCACAGGGCCACGGGGCCAGCCTCGGGTGCTTCCGGTGCGCAGAACGACCGCTTGCAGGTCCAGCCCTCTTCCGCCCTCGGCGTCAGCTCCAGCCCGCGCCGTCGCGACCACAGGTCCGCCGCGAACTGCCGCACGCCGGGCCGCGCCACAACCGCCGCCTCGGCTTGACGCCAGGCCGCATTGGTCCCCCCGTCGCCGATCCACAGATGAGGCGCCGCTGGACGCGGCCAGATCAGCACCGCCGCCGCCAAGGGCAGGCCCAGCCACCTCAACCGCCCGCGCCACAGGCACATGAACAGGATGCCGAGAAAGGCGATCGGCAGAGCCGCCGCCGGCGCACTGGCGATCGTCTGCACCGCACCCGGCAGCCCCGCCGTCCAGTGACCGATAGCCAGCATCAGATCGACGCCCTTGCCCGCCAGCCACAGGAAGGGCGCGCCAAGCCCCAGCGGCTCCAGCGCCGCGCCCAGGGCCAGCGCCGGCATCAGGATGAAGTCCGCGATCGGCGCCGTTCCCAGATTGGCGACCAGCCCATAGATGGCGGTGCGGTTGAAATGCTGCATGGCGAACGGCCCCGTCGCCATGCCCGCCGCCAGGCTGGCGGTGCAGGCGACCAGCAGCCAGCTTCCCAACCGCTGCGTCACTACAATGGGCCAGGGCGCGGAAATCTCCTTGATCCGGCGCGGCCAGACCTCGACCAGAGCGACCAGAGCCGCCGTCGCCGCGAACGACATCTGGAACCCCGGCGTGACGATGGCCTCGGGCTGCAGCAACAGGACGACGAAGGCCGCCACCGCCAAGGCGTGCATGGTCACCGCCTGACGATCCAGCAGGATGGCGATGAAGGCGATGGAGGCGGTGATCGCCGCCCGCTCGGCCGGCGGCGGCGCGCCCGACACCACCAGATAGGTCCCGACCGCGATCAGACCCGCGACCGCCGCCACCTTCTTGCCCGACACCCTGAGCGCCAGCCACGGCCAGGCCGCCACGCCCAGCCGTACGCCAAAGAAGACAAAGCCGCCGACGATGGCCATGTGCAGACCCGAGATCGACAGGATGTGCGCCAGCCCGGAATCGCGCATGGCGTCCAGATCCTCGCGTTCGATCCAGGTCTCGTGCCCTGTGGTCATGGCGGCGGCGATCCCGCCTGTGCGCTCACCTAGCCGCGCCACGATGCGCTGAGCCAGAGCATAGCGCGCCGCATTGATCTTCATCGCAACTCGCACCCGCCACGGCGGCTCAGGGAGAACTGTCGGTCGCGTTTCGCCCAGTGCGAACAGCGTCCCGCCCATGCCCTGGAAGAAGGCGTTGCGGCCAAAGTCATAGGCTCCTGGACTGGCCGGCGCCGGCGGCGGGTTCAGGATGCCATAGAGCCGCACCGCTTCGCCCGGCGCCGGCGGCTCGCCCCGCACCGTCGCCCTCAACCGCACCGGCGTCGCCTCGGGCGTCAGCCCTCGGATTCGCACCGGCGCCACGACGATTCGCGCACCCCGTTCACCGGGGCTGTCGACATCCATGACCCAGGCCTCGACCACAGCGGGTTCGGCCAAGGCCGGCGCAATCGGTCCGCTGACCGCCTCGGTCCGCAGCTTGGCGATCGCCGCCCCGCCACACAGGCAGGCCAGCATCAGGAGCAGCAGGGTCCAGCGCCGCGCCAGGCCGAACCGTCGTCCTGCCAACCAGGCCCCGCCGGTCAGCACCGCCGCCACCATCAGTGGCCACCCTGCCGGTTCGCTCCCCAAGGCGAAATAGATCGCGCAGCCGCCGCCGAAGAAGACCGGCGCCCACAACCGCCACCGATCCGCCTGGTCCGCAACTTCATCGCGCAGACCGTCAAGAACCCTTAAGGCAAGGCTTCGCTTTGGCGCGCGCGGGCGTATAAGGACCTCCGCAACGGACCCTTCCTGAATGACCTCCCCCTCCTCGACTGTCGTCACCCGCTTCGCCCCCTCGCCCACAGGCTACCTGCATATCGGCGGGGCGAGAACTGCGTTATTCAACTGGCTGTACGCCAAGAGCCGAGGCGGCAAGTTCCTGATCCGTGTCGAGGACACGGACCGCGAGCGTTCGACCGACGACGCCGTCAAGGCCATCTTCGACGGCCTGTCCTGGCTGGAACTGTTCGGCGACGAGGAGCCCGTCTTCCAGTTCGCCCGCGCCGACCGTCACCGCGAGGTCGCCGAGAAGTTGCTGGCCTCGGGTCACGCCTATCGCGATTTTCTGACCGCCGACGAAACCAACGCCTTGCGCGATCAAGCCAAGGCCGAGGGCCGCGACTTCGTCTCGCCCTGGCGCGACCGTGAACCGACCGTCGACGACCTAGCCAAGCCCTCCACCATCCGCTTCCGCCGTCCGCTGGATCAGCCGGTGACCGTCGATGATGCGGTGCAAGGCAGAGTGCGCTGGGAATCTTCGTCTCTGGACGATCTGGTCATCGTCCGCTCGGACGGCGCTCCGACCTACAACCTCGCCGTCGTGGTGGACGACCACGACATGGGCGTGACACACGTCATTCGCGGCGACGATCACCTGAACAACGCCGCCCGCCAGAGCCTCATCTATGACGCCTTGGGCTGGACCCGGCCGACCTTCGCCCACATCCCGCTGATCCACGGCCCCGACGGTGCCAAACTGTCTAAGCGTCACGGCGCCCAGGCGGTGCATGAATACGCCGAGATGGGCTATCTGCCCGAGGCCATGCGCAACTACCTGGCGCGCCTGGGCTGGGCCCACGGCGACCATGAGCTGTTCAGCGACGAGCAGGCCATCGAGTGGTTCGACCTGCCCGGTATCGGCAAAGCGCCCGCCAGGCTCGACTTCGACAAACTGGCCCACGTCAACGCTCACTGGATCCGTCTGGCCGAGGACGACCGTCTGGCCAAGTTGACCCTGGACGCCCACCTGGCCAAAGGTCGCGTCCTGCAGCCCGACGACGAGGCCCGCCTGTTGCGCGCCATGCCCTTCGTCAAGGATCGCGCCAAGACCATCGTGGAACTGGCGGCTCAAACGGAATTCGTATTGAAGGCCCGCCCGCTCGCTCTGGACGAGAAAACCCGTGGTTTGCTGACCGGGGAAGGCGGTGAAAGAATTTCACGACTCCGTGAACGGCTCCGTCTTTTCCAGAGCTGGGACGTTTTCGCTCTCGAAGCGGAACTTAAGGCGTTTACCGAGGAAGAAGGCGTAGGGTTCGGAAAAATAGGACCTTCCCTCCGCGGCGTCCTGACGAGCGGATCGGTATCTCCAGACATCGCGAGAATTCTTGCCGCCCTGGGACGCGACGAAGGTCTGGGGCGCTTGGATGATGCGCTGCAACAGACTAAGTGAACACCCATAACCACGCAGGCCGACGCCTCCCCGCGCCTGGTCGAAGGAAAACAAAAGGGGCCTAGATGACTGAACAAGCGAAACCCGCCGGTACGGCGACCTTCACCTACGGCGACAAGAACGTCGAACTTCCCGTCCTCGCGGGCTCCACCGGGCCGGACGTCATCGACATCCGCAAGCTGTACGGCGCGACCGGCGCCTTCACCTTCGACCCCGGCTTCACCTCGACGGCGGCCTGCGAAAGCGCCCTGACCTTCATCGACGGCGACGAAGGCGTTTTGCTGCACCGCGGCTATCCCATCGACCAACTAGCCTCGAAGTCCAACTTCGTCGAAGTCTGCCACCTGCTGCTGCACGGCGAACTCCCCACGGCAGCCCAATACGAGAAGTTCGAAGAGAGCATCACGCGGCACACCATGCTGCACGCTCAGTTTGATCGCTTCTTCGAAGGTTTCCGCCGCGACGCCCACCCCATGTCGATCATGGTCGGCACCGTCGGCGCCCTGTCGGCCTTCTACCACGACAGCCTCGACATCCATGATCCGGTGCAGCGCGACATCTCGGCCATCCGCCTGATCGCCAAGATGCCGACCATCGCGGCCCGCGCCTATAAGTACCACATCGGCCAGCCCTTCATCTCGCCGCGCAACGACCTGTCGTACGCCGAGAACTTCCTGCGCATGTGCTTCGCTGTCCCGGCCGAGGACTATGTGGTCGATCCGGCCCTGGTTCGCGCCATGGACCGCATCTTCACCTTGCACGCCGACCACGAGCAGAACGCCTCGACCTCGACCGTCCGTCTGGCCGGTTCGTCGGGCGCCAACCCCTTCGCCTGTATCGCCGCCGGCATTGCCTGCCTGTGGGGCCCGTCGCACGGCGGCGCCAACGAAGAGGCGCTGAACATGCTCAAGGAAATCGGCACGCCGGACCGCATTCCCGAGTTCATTCAGGGCGTCAAGGACCGCAAGTACAAGCTGATGGGCTTCGGCCACCGCGTGTACAAGAACTACGATCCGCGCGCCAAGGTCATGCAGCAGTCGGCCTATGAGGTTCTGGCCGCAACGGGCCGCGAGAACGACCCGCTGTTCCAGGTCGCCAAGGAACTGGAGCGCGTCGCCCTGTCGGACGAGTACTTCACCTCGCGCAAGCTGTTCCCGAACGTCGACTTCTACTCGGGCATCACCCTCTCGGCCATGGGCTTCCCGACCACCATGTTCACCGTCCTGTTCGCCCTGGCCCGCACCGTGGGCTGGATCTCGCAGTGGCAGGAAATGATGGCCGATCCCTCGCAGAAGATCGGTCGCCCGCGTCAGCTCTACACCGGCCCGACGCAACGCGACTACGTGCCGATCGAACAGCGCGGCTGATCCTCAGGCTGCATCGGGTCGAAAAGGCGCAGCCTTTTGACCGCAGCCCAACAAGAATGAAAGACGCCGGGGCGAAAGCTCCGGCGTTTTTTGTTCACACAAGCAGGCCGCTGAAGCGACTCCACTGTGCTAGGAAACGACCATGAGCGACCAGAACGACGACGCCCCCGCCGCCGAAACCCCGGCCCAGCGCGCCCTGCGCCTCAAGCAGGCCGCGCTGAAAACTCGTTCCGGTCCACCCCAGAAAGGCGGCCTGCAACGCGACAAGTCGATCACGGTGAAGTCCGGCGCGAACAAGCCGTGGATGACGCGCTGAACAGTAATTTTGATTTCTCGGCGGCTTGACAGAGCCTTCACCCTTAAGCCGAAATCATCTCTTTCTCTCATCGGAGATGTCATGCGCTCATTACGTCGCGTTTTGCTGGTGATGCTCCTTCTCAGCGCCGCCCCCGTCATGGCGCAGGATCGCGACGGCGCGGATCACCCGCTTTTGCCGCGCTACGAGGGAGCAAGCATCGCCAACTATCGTGCTGCTTCACTCGACGAGATTTTTATCCCGACCGCCGCTGTCAGGTGATGAGGGCCGAGCCCCGGGCGCCGCTCTCGAAGGCCGCGTGACGCACCTGGATTACACCGTCGTTCCCGCAGTCAGCCCGTTGGCCATGGCCCGGCACTATGAGGCCGTTCTCGCCGCCAACGGATTTGAAACCCTCTTTTCGTGCAGCGGCCCGTCCGAATGTGGTCGCGACATGGACGCTCTGATCTCAAACTCAGGTCGGGTGGCGCCGTCTGGATTCTCTGACGCCGTGTTCAGCGACCGGATTCGCGTCGTGGTCGCACATCGACGGACGGACTGGGTCCTGTTGCGACTGGACGAAGCGTCCGATCGGTCGCTGATCTACGCCGCCGTCATCGAAAACAGCCAGCCCAAAAAAATAAGCAAGTTCGAACGGCGGGACCGTTTTCGGTTCACGCCGCCCTGGTCGCAATGATCCTTAGCACCGCGTCCGCCGCCAGTTCGGACGGGTCCGGTCCGCCTCGGCCCATCAGATCAAGCGCCGCCGTCTGGCGCGCGGCTTGATCGGCGGCCGCCTGCGGGTCCGACAACAGGCGCCCAACCGCTTCGGTCAACTTCTCGGGCGTGGCGTCGTTCTGGATGAACTCAGGGGCGATGCGGTCGTCGGCGGCGATGTTGAACAGGGTGATGTGCTTGGCCGTCACCAGATTCTTCATCAGCAGATAGGACAACCCGTCGATCTTGTAGGCGATGACCATGGGCACCCCGGCCAGGGCCAGTTCGGTCGAGACCGTGCCGCTGGTGGCCAGGGCGACGTTGGCGGCCTTCATCGCGTCATACTTGTCGGCTTCGGGCGCCAGATGGGCGCGGAAGGGCCAGGCGGCGACGCGACCGGACACGTCGGCGGCCACGGTGCCGGCGGCGACGACGGCCACTTCCAGCGACGGGTTCGCCGCCTTCAAACGCTTCACCGTGGCCTCGAAGACGGGCGTCATGCGGGTGATCTCGCTAGGCCGGCTTCCCGGCAGGACCAGAAGCAGCGGCGCATCGAGGGCGATGCCGCGAGCGGCGCGAAAACGGGCGCCGTCGGCGTCGGACATGTCGACGTGTAGGGCCTGCGATCCCACGACCGTCGTCGGCAGGCCCTCGCGCTCGAACCAGGGCGCGTCGAAACTGTAGAGTGACAACAGATGATCGACGCTGGCGGCCAGGGTCTTGGCCCGGCCCGGACGCGAGGCCCAGACCTGCGGACCGACATACTTGATCAGCGGCACGCCCGGCAGGACCTCGCGCAGCGCCTTGGCCACGCGAATGGTGAAACCCCAGCTGTCGATCAGGACGACCGCGTCGGGCCGCTCGGCCTTGGCGAGGGCGACCGTGTCGGCCACCCGACGCTTGACCAGGCCATAGGCCTTCAGCCCCTCGATCCAGCCCAGGATGGACAGTTCGGCGATATCGAAGGGACTGGCGACGCCCTCGGCCGCCATCTTGGGCCCGCCTACGCCGACGAAGGCGACATCCGCGCCCAGACGCGTCTTCAGCGCCTGCGCCAGACCGGCGCCCAGGGCGTCGCCCGAGGCCTCGGCCGCCACCAGCATGATCTTCAGCGGACGGCTCATGCTTTCTCGACCTTGGCCACGCCCCAAACGAACAGGCCCATCCGATCCGCAGCCTCGACCAGACCTTCGTGGTCGATGACGATCAACCGTCCGGCAAAACCGCCGATGCCCGCCAGCCCCGCGGCGGCGGCCAGTTCGACCGTGCGCGGCCCGATCACCGGCATGTCCACGCGCAGGTCCTGGATCGGCTTGGGCGCCTTGCCCAAGGCCCCCTTTAGCGCGCCCGGAGCGCCGTGTAGGTCGGCGGGCAAGCCCGCCACGCGCCGCAGCATTTCGTCCGTGCCTTCCTGCGCCTCGACCGCCAGCACCAGGCCGTCGCAAACGACCGCGCCCTGACCGATGTCCAGTTCGCCTGATTTTTCAGCGACGTGCAGCGCCTTCTTCAGATCCGCAAGCTGCTCTTCGGTCGGCGTGATCGCCCCGAGCGCGCCCGCCGCCAAGGCCTCGCCGCCCAGGATGTCGTCCGCGCCCTCGACCGCATAGCCCTCAGCCTCGAACACCGACAGGATCTTGCGCAACAGGGCGTCGTCGCCCTTGGTCGCCGCCGCCACGATGCCGGGCAACAGGGTCGCGCCCTTGAAGTCGGGCTTCAGGGTCTTGAAGTCCGGCCGGTTCACATAGCCAGCCAGGCAGACGGCCTCGCAGCCCTCCGCCTTCATCGCCTTCAAGATACGGCCGATCTCGGCCATGCCGAAGTCGGCGCCCGGCCAGCGCACCAGATGCTCGTCCGCGAACCCGGCCAGGCGGATGATGAAGACCGCCCGTCCCTCGGCCTCGCACCGCGCCGCGATACGGGCCGGCAGATCGCCGCCCCCGGCGATCAGGCCCAGCTTGGGCGCCGATTTCATTCCTTGCCCGGCAGGCAGAGCGGCCGCTTGGCGCCGTCGCGGATGAAGGTGACGATCTCCATGATCTCGGGCAGATCGGCATAGGTCGTCTCGACCTGGTCCAGACGCTCGGCGAAGACGCCGTCGCCCTCGAACAGGTCGCGATAGGCGGCCAGCAGGCGACGCACGGCGTCCTTGCCATAACCCTTGCGCTTCAACCCGATCAGGTTGAGGCCGTGCAGGCTGGCGTGGTTGCCCCAGGCCGAGCCGTAGGGGATGACGTCCCGCGTCACGGCGGCCAGACCGCCGACGATGGCGCCCTGCCCCACGCGGCCGTTCTGGTGCACGGCGCACAGGCCGCCCAGGAAGACCTTGTCCCCGACCTGGGCATGTCCGCCCAGGGTGGCGTTGTTGGCCATGACGACATTGTCGCCGACCACGCAGTCGTGGCCGACGTGAGCGCCGGTCATGAACAGGCCATTCGACCCCACGCGCGTCACGCCCGTTCCCTGCGGCGTGCCGCGGTTGAAGGTGCAGTGCTCGCGAATGACGTTGTCCGAGCCGATCTCCAGCCGCACCGGCTCGCCCTTGTAGCCGTTGTGCTGCGGGTCGCCGCCGATGACAGCAAAGGGATGAATGACCGTCCGCGCGCCGACGCTGACGTCCTGCTGGACGACCACATGGCTGACCAGTTTGACGCCCTCGGCCAGGGTCACACCCGGACCGACGACACACCAGGGGCCGATCACGACCCCGTCAGCGATCTGCGCCGAGGCGTCGACGACGGCGGTCGGATGGATGGTCACTGGGCGGGCTCCGCCACGGTCACGACCATGGCCATGAACTCGGCTTCAGCGGCCAGCTTGCCGTCGATGAAGGTCTCGCCGCGGAACTTGTAGGCATCGCCGCGCGCGCGGATCACCTTGACCTCCATGCGCAACTGATCGCCCGGACGGGCAGGCTTGCGGAAGCGCACGCCGTCGATCGACATGAACATGATGACCTTGTCGGCCACCGCCACGTCCAGCGACTTGGACATCAGCAGGGCGCCGGTCTGGGCCATGGCCTCGACGATCAGGACGCCCGGCATGACCGGATCGATCGGGAAGTGGCCAGGGAAGAAGGGCTCGTTGTGGGTGACGTTCTTGATGCCGACGATGGAGGTCGCCGCCACGAAGTCCTCGGCCTTGTCCACCAGCAGGAAAGGATAGCGGTGCGGCAGGCGACGCATCACCTCGGCATAGTCGATCTTGTTGTCTTCGCTCATTCTCTCGATTCCTTCGCGCCCTTCTTCTGGGACGCCTGTTTGGACAGCCAGACCGTCTCGCGCAAGAATTGGCGAATGGGCTTGGCGGGATAGCCGGACCAGGTCTCGCCTGGCGGAACATCGGCCAGGACGCCGCCGCCGGCCGCGACGCGCGCGCCTTCGCCGATGGTGATGTGGTCGCCCACGCCCGCCCGACCGCCGAAGATGCAGTTGTCGCCGGTCGTGACCGATCCCGCCAGGCCCGCATGACCGGCCAACAGGTTGTTGCGGCCGATGACGCAGTTGTGGCCGATCATGACCAGGTTATCGATCTTGGTGTTCTCGCCGATGACGGTGTCGCCATAGGCGCCCCGGTCGACGCAGGAATTGGCGCCGACCGTCACCCCGTCCTGCAGGATGACGCGGCCCAGCTGCGGAATATCCACCGGTCCCGTTCTGGACCCGGCGGCGCCGAAGCCCGCCTCGCCGATGCGCGCGCCCGCCAGCAGCTTCACCCGATCGCCCAGCAGGGCGAAGCCGATGGTGACGCCGGGGCTGATCAGGCAGTCGCGGCCGATCTGGACGCCCGGTCCAACGACGGTATTGGCGCCGATGCGACTGCCGCGTCCGATGCGAACGCCCTCGCCCAGGATGACGCCCGGTTCGATCACCACGGTGTCGTCCTCGGCGGCCTCGGCGGCGCTAATGGCGCGATCCAGACGGATCGGCCGGTGCAGCAGGGCCGAGGCCCGCGCCCATGACGCCTGGGCCTCGCTGGAGACGATGACGGCGGCGTCAGCCGGCGCCAGATCCACCGCCGAAGCCGGCACGATCACGCAGCCGGCCCTGGTTTCGGCCAGGGCGGCGGCGAACTTGCGGTCGCCCAGAAACGCAATCGCGCCCCGGTCCGCACTGGACTGGGGCGCGACGGCCGAGATGACGACCTCGCCGCCCCGGACCGCCTCCCCGCCGATGTGCTCGGCGAGGGCGGCGACCGCCAGGGGCGACAGGGTCTCGAAGAACCTCGGATCGGGCATGGCCCGCCTTAGGACTGCGGCTGAGCCGGAACCGGCATGCGGTTGAAGCTGAGCGTCGGCAGGGCCGTGTTCAGGCGCTGGATGACCAGCGGCGTCACGTCCATGGCCGGGTTCATGATGAAGACGCTCTCACGGTCGACCAGGATGCCGCAGCCCTTTTCCTGATAGACGGCCACCAGGATGGGCTCGATGGCCTCCGAGATCTTCTTGCGCTGTTCCGCCAGGGTGTAGCGCAGCTCGTTGTCGCGGGTTTGTTCCAGCTGCTGAGCTTCCTGAGCGCGCTGCTGCAGGGCCTGACGGCGCTGGTTCATCTGGTCGGCCGGGATGGTCGAAGCGCCTTGCTGCAGGGCCTGATACTCGGTCTGCAATTGCGTGGCGTAGGGCGCGATTTCGCCCTGAACTTCCTGGGCGAGCTGCTCCATGCGCGTCTGCACCGCTTGGCCGACGGTCGACTGGGCCAGCGCCTGCTGGTTGAAATAGACGCAGACGCCGGGGATCACCGGGCCAGGGTTGGCCGGGCCCTGGGCCTGAGCCAGAGCCGACGAAGCGGCGAGCGAAGCGATGGCGAAAGCGCCGATGGCAAACAGTTTCATCTTGAACCTTTGAGCAGACAGGAAGGCTGCGGTTAGAACTGGGTCGAGGTGGAGAAGCGGAAGGTCTCGGTCTTGTCGTAGTCTTCCTTGGACAGAACCTTGGACAGGTCGAAGCGGATCGGCCCCATGGGCGAACGCCAGTGGATGCTGACGCCGGCGGCGGCGCGAAGCGCCAGGTTGTCGACGATATTCGGGTTGGGCACGCCCGTGGCCGAATTGACCAGATAGCGGTCGTCCAGCATGCCCAGGGTGCCGACATCGGCGAACAGCGAGGTCTTGATGCCGTACTCGTCGGGCAGATAGTTCGGCACCGTCAGTTCAACCGTGCCGATGGCGTAGAAGTTGCCGCCCAGGGCATCGGTCGTGGTCAGGTCGCGCGCGCCCATGCCGGCGGTTTCGAAGCCACGGAAGCTGTTGCCGCCCTTGAAGAAGCGGTCGTTGATGCGGATCGGGTCGCCGTTCCAGCCCGACACGTAGCCGGTCGATCCTTGCAAGCTGACCACCCATTTCGGCGTAATGCCATAATACCAGGCGGCGTCGGCCTCGGTCTTCAGATAGTTCACGTCGCCGCCGATGCCGGCGAAGTCCTGACGCAGCGAGGCGGACCAACCGCGCGTCGGACGGACCGGATCATTCGTCCGGTTGACCATCAGCGTATAGCCCGCCGACGAGTTCAGGAACGAGCCGGCCTGATCGCAGAGCGCCGACGAGCCGGTGCCGTTGCAATAGCCCGAAGGGATGATGACTTCGTCGGACTTCAGGAAGTAGCGAACGCTGAAGGACGAATAGCCGTTCAGCGGATAGCTGAGGCGCAGGCCGCCGCCGGTGGAGCGATAGTCGTAGGACGAGTATTCGCTCAGGTCGTAACGCGTGTGGAACAGGTCGAAGCCGGCGCGCAGGTCGCGGCCCAGGAACTTGGGCTCGGTGAAGCGGAAGTCGATCTGTTGCCGCAGCGAGCCCCACTCGGCGCGCGCCACCACGTTCTGGCCCCGTCCGCGGAAGTTGCGCTCGGTGATGCCCAGGTTCAGCACGAAGGAGTCGACCGAACTGAAGCCGGCCCCCACGGAAAGTTCGCCGGTGGGCTGTTCTTCAACCGTGACATTGACGACCGAACGGTCAGGCGCGCTGCCGCGCGTCTCTTCGATCTTGACGTCCTTGAAGAAGCCCAGGCCCCGCAGATTATTGCGCGAACGCTCGACCAGGGAGCGGTTGAAGGCGTCGCCCTCGCCCACCATCAGCTCACGGCGGATCACCGTGTCCAGGGTCCGCGTGTTTCCGACCACATTGATCCGGTCGATATAGACGCGCTGGCCTTCCTTCACATTGAAGGTGACGTCGATCGTATCCGTGTCAGGATTGGCCTTGTAGGTCGGGTTGATCTCGACGAAGGCGTAACCGGCCGACCCAGCCGCGAACGTCAGGGTGTCGACGGCGTTCTCGATCCGATCGCTCTCATAGAGATCGCCCGAACGGATGGGCAGCAGACGCGTCAAGAAGTCTGCGTTCAGGCGATCGCTCTCGGTGACGACCTTGACCTCGCCGAAATTGTAACGGTCGCCTTCGTCCAATGTCAGCGTCATGCCGAAGGCGCTGTTGTCCGGCTTCAGCTCGGCCACCGACGACAGGATGCGGAAATCGTAATAGCCGCGGTTGGTGTAGAACTTCCGCAGTTGCTCGCGGTCGTAGTCCAGACGGTTCGGGTCGTAGTTGTCGTTCGAACTGAACAGACGCCACCAGCTCGATTCCTTGGTGACCATCACGTCGCGCAGGTCGCTGTCCGAAAAGGCCGTATTGCCCAGGAAGGTGATGGCGGCGACGCCCGTCTCCGGCCCCTCGTCGATCTCGAAGACGACGTCCACGCGGTTCTGGTCCAGTTGCACCAGCTTGGGCGTCACGGTCGCCGAGATGCGGCCCGACAGGCGGTACAGTTCAACGATCTTGCCGACGTCTTCCTGAACGCGGGCGCGGGTGTAGATGCCGCGCGGCTTGATCGTGACTTCGTCCTGAAGCTTCTTCTGGGCGAGCGCCTTGTTACCCTCGAACGTCACCTGATTGATGATCGGGTTTTCCGCGATCTCGACGATCAGGTCGCCGTTTGGCTGGAGACCCAGTTGCACGTTCGCGAACAGACCGGTGCGCGACAGCGTGCGAACCGCGACGTCGATCGTCGCTGCGTCAATGGCGTCGCCCGGCTGGATCGGCAGATAGGACAGGACGGTCGTCTGATCGATACGCTGATTGCCGCGCACCAGAATCCGATTGACGACGGCGCGCTCTTCGGCCGGCGCCGTCACGACCACCTGAGGGTCCTGCTGGGCGACTGTCGGTGCGGAGGCGGGCGCGGTCTGCGCCAGAGCCGGCCCGGACAGGCCAGCGGCGACGGCTAGCGCCAATGCGCTGGGACCAAGAATACGGCCACGGTTTCGGATCATGAGGCGACTGTCGTTCTGAATCATTCGGGGAACCATCGGGGGCTGGCGTCGGCTCACGAGACGAGCCCGCCGAGGAATTTGAAGAGATTGAGTTTCTGCAGGTCGTTCCACGTCGCGAACAACATTAAACTGGCCAGCAAAGCAAGGCCGACGCGATAACCCGCCTCCTGAACCCTGGCCGCCACGGGCCGACGCGCCACTGCCTCATAAGCATAAAACATCAGATGCCCCCCATCCAGAACCGGAACGGGCAGCAGGTTGAGAAAACCGATTCCGACTGAAAGTATGGCGGCGAAGCTGGTCAGCGTCAGCAGAAGATTGCCCGCCATGGCCAGAGGATCAGGATTGGCGGCGACAGCCGCATTCGTCAATGCGCCCGAGGCCTTGGCGATACCGAGGGGACCGCTGAACTGATCGCCCGACTCGCGGCCGGTGAAGATGCGGCCGATATAGGTAAAGGTGGTGTTCAGGATGGCGCCGGTTTCCTTGAACCCCTGCCCCACGGCGGCGACCGGTCCATAGCGGACATGGCGCACCTCGTCGCGACTGGAGCCCAGCCCCAGACCGATACGCCCGACCGACACACGTCCCGCGATGGGATCGTTTTCGATCCGCCGTTCCGGCGTGGCGATCAACCGAACCTCGGCCCCAGCCCGCTCAACCGTGAATTGCACAGGGTCGCCGCTGCTCAGGGCGACGACGCGCGTTACCTCGCCACCGTCGGAAATCAGCTTGCCGTTGACGCGGGTGATCAGGTCGCCTGGTCGGAACCCAGCGGCCGCCGCCGGTGATTCAGGCTGCACCTGGAGCACCCGCGCGGGACGCTGCTCGACCCCCACCAGGCTGAACAGCAGGGTGAAGATGAAAATGGCCAGGACGAAGTTGGCGAACGGACCGCCCGCTACAACCAGGGCTCGCTGCCACAAAGGTTTGAAATACAAATAGTCAAGCTCGGCCCCAGGCCCCTCAACGGCGACGACCTGCTTGCGCAGTGCATCCAGCCCGGCCTTGTCCGGCACGCCCGTGGCGTCCAGATCGCCGGCGAACTTGACGTAACCGCCAAGCGGCAGCCAGCCGATGCGCCATTCGACGCCCTGCTTGTCCTTGCGCTGGAAGAGGGCGCGACCAAAGCCGATGGAGAAACGCTCCATCTTCACGCCGAAGGCGCGCGCCGTCAGGAAGTGCCCCAGTTCATGGACGGTGACGACCAGGGTCAACACCAGCAGGAACGGCACGACATGGATCAGGGCCTGCCCAAGAACTCCTAGCATCCCAGTCATGTCTCCTGTCGCCCTCAGGCAGCGATCGCGAGCGAGGCGATGATGTCGTTCGCAATCCGTCGGGCCGCTGCATCCACGGCCAAGGCCGCGTCGCAGGCGTCGTCGGAACCGGAATCCATCCCCGCATTCGTCGCACGCTCCAAGGTGTCGGCGACGACTGCGGCAATATTGAGAAAGCCCAACCGACGGTCAAGGAAGGCCAGGGCCGCCACCTCATTGGCCGCATTAAAGACGATGGGCGCCACGCCCCCCGCCGCGAGGGCTTCACGCGCCAGTCTCAGGGCCGGGAAGCGCGCCATATCCGGCGCCTCGAAGGTCAGGCGACCCAGGGCGGCCAGATCCAGCTTGGGCGCGGGCCAGGCCATGCGGTCGGGCCAGGCCAGGGCGCAGGCGATCGGCGTCTTCATGTCCGGCGGCCCCATCTGCGCCAGGGTCGAACCGTCCACATATTCCACAAGGCTGTGGATGATCGATTCCGGGTGAACGACCACGTCGATCCGCTCGCCCTCCACGCCGAACAGATAGGCCGCCTCGATCAGTTCCAGACCCTTGTTGGCCATGGTGGCGCTATCGACTGAAATCTTGGCGCCCATGCTCCAGTTAGGATGAGCCACCGCCTGTTCGGGCGTGATCCGGTCCATGGCCTCGCGCGGCAGGGTGCGGAAAGGCCCGCCCGAGGCCGTCAGCACCAGCTTGGCCACCTGTTCGGGCGCTTCGGCCGGAAACACCTGAAAGATGGCGGAGTGTTCGGAATCGACCGGGATCAGCTTGCCGCCGCTGCGCTTGACCCGGTCAATCAGGGCTGGACCACAGCAGACCAGGCTCTCCTTGTTGGCCAGGGCCAGGGTCGCGCCAGTGCCGGCGGCGGCCCAGGCCGAGCGCAGGCCCGCCGAACCGACGATGGAGGCCATGACCCAGTCCACGGGCCGGGCTGCGGCTTCGACAATGGCCTCGGGGCCTGCGGCGACCTCGACCTCGGTTCCAGCGAGCGCGTCGCTCAGTTCCGATAGACGGGCGGGATCGGCCGTCACCGCCAGTTGCGGCCGCCAGCGCCGAGCCTGCTCGGCCAGACGCGCGATATTGTTTCCCCCAGTCAGAACCTCAACCTGAAACGCACCCGAGCCCGCCTTCTCCGCCTGATCCATCAGATCCAGCGTTGACGTCCCGACCGAGCCGGTCGAGCCCAGCACGCTGACCTTGCGGGCGATCATGCCCCCTGCCCCAGCATCAGAACGATCACGCGCCCCGCCGCCACGACCACGACCGCGAACATCAGACCATCGACCCGATCCAGCAGGCCGCCGTGGCCAGGAATGATGTTGCCGGCGTCCTTCACCCCGAAGCGGCGCTTCAGAGCAGATTCCCAGAGGTCGCCCGCCATGGTGGCGAGCGCCGCGGCCAGACCGAGAACACCGCCCCAGAAGACGTTCAAACGGCCCATTTCAAGCCAGCCCGCCATGGCGGCGCCGGCGATCATCCCGGCGATCAGCCCGCCGATGAAGCCTGACCAGGTCTTATTGGGCGAAAAGCGCGGCCACAGCTTGGGCCCGCCCACGGCGCTGCCGACCAGGTAGGCCAGAATGTCGGACGCCCAGGCTACGGCGAAAACCAGAACGGTCCAATACAGGCCCTGCGCGTCGTTCAGGTCGCGCAACCAGATCAGCAGGACGCAGGGCCAGCCGAGGTAGAGAACGCCATAGGCGGCGTCCAGCGCCTCCCCGCCCCTCGAACGTGCGAACAAACCCGCCGCCAGCGCGCCGAAGACCAGCAGGATCAGCGCCAGCGACATCTGCCCGATGTGAGCGGCGACGACTGCGATGATCAGCGCCAGGGCGACAGCCGCCCCGACAGAGCGCCAGATGCGCGGCGCGCTCATCCGCGCCCATTCAAGGGCCAGCAGGGCGCACGCCGCCACCACAAGAGCGCAGAACCAACCGCCTCCGGCCCATGTCGCCAGCACGGCGGCCGGAGCCAGGACCACGGCCGAAGCGGCTCTCAGGCCGATGT
Organism: Brevundimonas sp.; assembly: GCA_022712235.1. Classification (GTDB taxonomy): domain Bacteria; phylum Pseudomonadota; class Alphaproteobacteria; order Caulobacterales; family Caulobacteraceae; genus Brevundimonas. The sequence goes on from JALAGW010000288.1 coordinate 16,530, forward strand.
CGCCGATCTTCAAAGCCATCAATCAACCGCCGCTTTCACCGCAGCAGGGTCCGGCAGCGCCTCGCGCCCGCCATACCGCCGCTCGCGGCCGCCATAGAGGGCGATCGCTTCACCCAAAGCCTCAGCGCCGTAATCGGGCCACAGGATGTCCTGAAACACCAGTTCGGCATAGGCGGCCTCCCACAGCAGGAAATTGGACAGCCGCTGCTCGCCTGAAGTCCTCACGATCAGATCCACCGGCGGGGCGCCCGCCGTCGAAAGACCGGCGCCGAGATCGTCCTCGCTCAGTTCGCCCGTCAACTGCCCTGCACGCACCCGATCGACCAATCGCTGAGCCGCATCCACGAGATCCGCGCGTCCGCCGTAGTTGAAGGCCACCTGCAACAGGAAGCCGTCGTTATGCGCCGTCTGGGCCTCCGCCCGATCAACAATGGCGGCGATGTCGGCCGGCAAGCCCTTGCGACGCCCCAGGACCCGGACCCTGACCCCCGCCGCGTCGAGCCGCTTCAGATCGCTGCCGACAAACGCGCGCACCAGACCCATCAGATCGGACACCTCATCGGCGGGACGGCTCCAGTTCTCGGTCGAGAAACCAAAAACGGTCAGGCACCGAATGCCGAAATCCGGCGCGGCCTTGATCGTGCGCCGCAGCGCCTGAACGCCCTCGCGATGTCCCACGGCGCGGGGCAAGCCGCGACGCTCGGCCCATCGACCGTTGCCGTCCATGATCAGGGCGACGTGGCGTGGCCCTTTCTCAGGCGCCCTGGCGACGGTCTCGGCCGACATTTACGCATTCCCTCCTGACGCGTGCCTGCGTCAGACCTGCATGATCTCGACTTCCTTGGCCTTCAAGGCCTCGTCAATGCGCTTGATGGCCGCGTCGGTGTCCTTCTGGACCTCGGCCTCCATCTTCTTCTGTTCGTCCTGGCTGATCTCGGCGGCCTTCTCAGCCTTCTTCAGATCATCATTGGCGTCGCGGCGGACGTTGCGGACAGCGATCTTCTGCTGTTCGGCGTACTTGCCGGCCAGCTTGACCAGGTCCTTGCGGCGCTCCTCGGTGAGAGGCGGGACCGGGATACGCAGGGTCTGACCGTCGACGATCGGGTTCAGCCCCAGGCCCGCGGCGCGAATGGCCTTCTCGACCGCCACGACCATGCCCTTGTCCCAGACGTTGACCGAGATCATGCGCGGCTCGGGCACGCTGATCGCGGCCACGGCGTTGAGCGGCGAGGTCGAGCCATAGGCCTCGACCTGAACCGGGTCCAGCAGACCCGAGTTGGCGCGCCCCGTGCGCAGACCCGCATAGTCTTCCTTCAACGAGGCGACGGACTTGTCCATCCGGTCCCGGTAGGACTTGAGGTCAGGCTTGGCCATGGTGTTTCCTTGGTCTGGTCGTTCGGGTCGAGAGCCGCTCAGGCGGCCTTGTTGGTGATGACGGTGAAGGTGCCTTCACCGCTCAGGGTCTTGCGCAGCGATCCCTCCTCGCGGATCGAGAAGACCACGATCGGAATCTCGCTGTCGCGCATCAGGGCGATGGCCGAGGCGTCCATGACGCGCAGGTCCTTGGCCAGGACGTCCTGATAGCTCAACGTGTCATATCGCGTGGCGGCGGGATCCTTCTTGGGGTCGGCGGTATAGACGCCATCGACGCTGGTGCCCTTCAGCAAGGCGTCGCAGCCCATCTCGGCGGCGCGCAGCGCGGCGCCCGAATCCGTGGTGAAGAAGGGCGCGCCCACGCCGGCGGCGAAGATCACCACCCGCCCCTTTTCCAGGTGCCGCATGGCGCGACGGCGGATGTAGGGTTCAGCGATGGCGGCCATAGGGATGGCGCTCTGGACCCGCGTGTCCACGCCGATCTTCTCAAGCGCGCCCTGCATGGCCAGGGCGTTCATGATGGTGGCCAGCATGCCCATGTAGTCGGCGTTGGCGCGATCCATGCCCTCGGCGGCCTTGGACAGGCCGCGGAAGATATTGCCGCCGCCGATGACCAGGCAGATCTCGACCCCTTCACGCGCGACCTGGGCCACGGCCGCCGCCACCACGTCGACCGTCTTCATGTCGATGCCGTAGGACTGGTCGCCCATCAGCACCTCGCCCGAGACCTTGAGCAGGACGCGCTTGTATCGGAATTCGGAAGGGGCGTCGGGCATGGTCTGGGTCCGTGGATACAGGGGTTACGCATCCGCGCGAAGTGAATCGGCGGCTCATCATAGACGAAGGGCGCGCCGGCCATCAAAGCCGAACGCGCCCTTTTGAAAATTCTTCCCTTTCAGGAAGAAGCTTCGGTGTTAGTTGCCGCCCATCATCGAGGCGACTTCGGCCGCGAAGTCGGGGCCTTCAACCTTCTCGACGCCTTCGCCCAGCGCCAGGCGGACGAAGCCGGCCAGGTGCAGGTTCGAGGAACCCAGTTCCTTGGCCGAGTTGGCGACCAGCTGCTCGATGGTCACGTCGGGGTCCATGACGAACGGCTGCTTGGACAGCACCACGTCCTTCTGGAACTTGTTGATCTGACCTTCCACGATCTTTTCGATCATGGCTTCCGGACGGCCCTCTTCCTTGGCCTTTTCGATCAGAACGGCGCGTTCCTTCTCGATGGCGGCCGGGTCCAGGTCGTCGGTGTTCAGCGACAGCGGCGCCGTGGCGGCGACATGCATGGCGATCTTGCGGCCCAGCTCGCGCAGGGCGGCCTTGTCGCCTTCGCCTTCCAGGGCGACCAGCACGCCGATGCGGCCGACGCCCGGCGAGACAGCGTTGTGAACGTAGGTCGAAACCACGCCTTCCGACACCGACAGGCGGGCGGCGCGGCGCAGTTGCATGTTCTCGCCGATGGTGGCGATCATGTTGGTCACTTCGTCCTGGACCGTCTTGCCGGCTTCCAGTTCAGCGCCGTGCAGGGCTTCCACCGTGTGGTGGTCCAGACCCAGCTGGGCGAACGACTTGGCGGCGTTCTGGAACAGGTCGTTGCGGGCGACGAAGTCGGTTTCGGCGTTGAATTCGATGGCGGCGGCGACTTCGCCCTTGCCGTCTTCCTTCGACGCGACGGCGACCAGGCCTTCGGCGGCGACGCGGTCAGCCTTCTTGGCGGCCTTGGACAGGCCCTTGGCGCGCAGCCAGTCGATGGCGGCTTCGATGTTGCCGTCGTTTTCCTGCAAGGCCTTCTTGCAGTCCATCATGCCGACGCCCGAACGCTCGCGAAGCTCCTTCACGAGGGCGGCAGTGATCTCGGCCATGTTCTTCTCCTGAAAATTCAAATGAGCGGCCGGGCATGGATAGCCCGGCCGCATGTCAGTTTGGCGTAGGTTCGATCACCGACCGAACCTGAGAGCGCCTTAGCCCTCGACCTTTTCCTCGGTCGCCAGCAGTTCCTCGGCAGCGCCTTCGGCGCCGGCCGGGGCAGCTTCGGCTTCAGCCGGAGCGGCGGCTTCACGCAGCATCGGCTCGACCGGAGCTTCCGAAGCGCCCAGGTCCACGCCCGAGGCCGAAGCGCCGGCGGCCAGGCCGTCCAGAACGGCGTCGGCGATCAGGTCGCAGTAGGTCTGGATGGCGCGGGCGGCGTCGTCGTTGCCCGGGACCGGGTAGGTGATGCCGTCCGGGTCCGAGTTGGTGTCCAGGATGGCGATGATCGGGATGTTCAGCTTGCGGGCTTCCTGGATCGCGATCGCTTCCTTGTTGGTGTCGATCACGAACATGATGTCCGGGATCGAACCCATGTCCTTGATGCCGCCCAGCGACAGTTCCAGCTTGTCCTTCTCGCGCTGCAGGTTCAGCAGCTCTTTCTTGACGCGGCCTTCGCCGCCGGCGGCCAGAACGGTTTCCAGCTCGCGCAGGCGGGCGATCGAGCCCGAAACGGTGCGCCAGTTGGTCAGCGTGCCGCCGAGCCAGCGGTTGTTCATGTAGTATTGAGCGCAGCGCGTGGCGGCTTCAGCCACCGGGCCGGCGGCCTGGCGCTTGGTGCCGACGAACAGGACGCGGCCGCCCTTGGCGGCGACGTCGCGCACAGCCACCAGAGCCTGGTGGAACAGCGGCATCGTCTGCGACAGGTCGATGATGTGGATGTTCGAGCGCGAGCCGAAGATGTAGCGGTCCATCTTCGGGTTCCAGCGGTGCGTCTGGTGGCCGAAGTGGGCGCCGGCTTCCAGCAGCGTGCGCATCGAGAATTCAGGCAGAGCCATGATCGTCTTTTCCTTTTTCCGATCTAACCTAGCGTGGGCGGTTAAAGGACCGGACGGTCCCTCGGAACGGTGCAGGCCGGGATGTCTCCCCGGACCGCGCCACGCCCACGTGCGAAGTGCGCGGGCTCTCTAGGCGTATCGAGCAGAAAAGGCAAGCGGATCAGTCAGAAACTACGTCCATCGACCCGCTTGGCGGTCCAGTCCCAGGGCTCGACGTCCGTCAAGGTCCGCACATTGATCGCCGCCACCTCGGAGCCATCAGGCGCCACGCCGTAACCGAAGGGCTGAACCCCGCAGGTCTTGCAGAAGCGATGATCGATCTTGTGCCGATTGAAGAAGTAGGAGGACGTGGCGTCTTCGCCCGCCGTCAGCCGAAAGGCCTCACGCGGCGCAAAGGCGAGGACAAAGCCCTTGCGATAACAGTGCGAGCAGTTGCACTCGATCAGGCCCTCCAGCCCGACCTCGACCTCATAGGCCACCGCGCCGCAGTGGCAGGACCCCTTATGCACGGTCATCTTCGCTCCTCCTTCAGGGCGTCGGCAGACTGTATTCCAGATCGTAGTGATGAACGCCGTCGGCGATGGTCAGGTGAAAGACCCCCGCGATACCGGCCAGTTTCCCCGCCCCCGATCCCGGCGCGATTGTGATCAGCAGTTCCTGCGCCCCGCGATCCATCAA
>JALAGW010000289.1 GCA_022712235.1 Brevundimonas sp.
GCATAGCCCGCGCCCGCATAGGTTTCGGGGTTCCAACGGTAGGACCAGCTATTGCCGAACGAGCCCTGCGGCCCGCCGTGGATCAGGAAGGCGACCGGATACTTCTGACCTTCGACATAGTTGGCGGGCTTGATGACGAAGCCATGCACCGTCTCGTCGTTCCAGCCGGGGAAGCTGAACTGCTCGGCCGCGCCGAAGGCCTTGTTCGCGAGTTGCGGGTTCACATTGGTCAGGCGACGCGGCATCTCGCGACCGCGCCAGGTCTTGAAGTAGAGGTCGGCGGGCGAGGTCAGGGTGTCGACCGACATGACGAAGCCCGAGGGCGTCTGGGCGAAGGCGCCGACATGGCCTTCACCCGTCAGCGGCATGACCGAGCCATTGCGCGTGTCGATGGCGAACAGGCGGGTCTGACCGACGTCGCCGGCCGTGGTGTAGAGGGTCTTGCCGTCTGCCGACCACTGCAGGCCGTCGGCCGAACGGTCCCAGTTGGCCGCGATCTGGCGCGTCTGGCCGGTGGCCATGTCGCGCAGGAAGATGGAATACTTGTCGGCCTCGAAGCCCGGACGGGCCATGGCGCGATAGGCCAGGGTCTGGCCGTCGGGCGAGAAGACCGGGCCGGTGTCCCAGGCGGGGTTGGCCTCGGTCAGGTTGGTGAACTGGCCGGGCGCCGAAACCGCCACGCTATAGAGATCGAAATTGGTGCTCCACGGCTCGCTGTTCCCCGCCTTGCGCGCCGAGAAGACCAGCGAATGGCCGTCGGGGGCGAAGACGAACTCGCTCTCGTCGCCGAACGGCTTGGAGGGGGTGTCGCCGTCAAAGCCCTTGGTGACCCAGACCGGATCGCCGCCGGCCTTGCCGGCCGCGCCGATGGTCTGGACGAAGAGGTGGTTTTGGGTGTGGTCGCTCCAGGTGTCCCAGTGACGCACGAACATCCGGTCATAGACCTGACCCGTGGATTTCACTTCGGCGGCGGCCTTGGCGCGCTCGACCGAGGCGTTCAGGTCCGGCGCTTCCGGATAGACGGCCAGGGACACGGCCACGGCGTCGCCCGCAGCGTTGATGCGATAGGCGTTGACGTCGGTCGGCAGGCTGGTGACCTGGGTCGCCGTCGCGCCCTTGTCGCCCGAGACCCAGACCTGGCTCGAGCCCGAACGGCCCGACAGGAAGTAGAGCTTGCCGTCGGCGCCCCAGCGCGCGGTGTTGGCGCCGCCTTCGGAGATGGCCAGTTTCTGCGCCTCGCCCTCGCCCTTCAGGCTCAGGATGTAAAGGGCGCTGGAGCGGCGGTTGGCCGCCACGTCCGTCTGGGTCAACGCATAGACCACCCACTCGCCGTCCGGCGACACCTGCGGATCGCCCAACCGGTTGGCCGAGATCATATCCTGATAGGAAAAGGTGGTCGACGCCGTCGGAGCGGAGACCGCAGCCGCCACCGGGGCCTCGGCCAGAGCCGGCAGGGCCGAGGCCGGCAGCAGGGCGACGGCGCTGAGGCCGCCCAGAAGATGGGGCAGATGACGCATGGGCGATGATCCTCTCGGGCTTCGCGAAATTCTTGGCGGCAGGCGTAGCACCGGCGGCGGCGGCGTCAAACCCGCGATCCCGTTTTGCAACCATGGTCACGACCGCTTGCCGCCATCGCCGCGACCGGCGACAAGCAGGGTCATGAGTCCTGCTTCCCCTCATATCGTCGATGTCCTGATCGCCGAGCGCGCGCCGCGCCTGACGCAGTCAGCCGTCTGGCCCCTGGTCCGCCCCGCCCTCTATGGCCTGCTGGACTACGCCAAGGCCCGACGCATGGCCGACGCCATCGGTCCCATGGGCGGGCATCAGGCCTTGGACTATGTCTCCGACCTGCTGGAACTGACGGTCGAGACGCAGAACCTGAACCGTCTGCCCGCCACGGGCCGCTGCCTGGTGATCTGCAATCACCCGACCGGCATCGCCGACGGTCTGGCCGTCCACGACGCCCTTCGGACGGTGCGCGACGACCTGATCTATTTCGCCAACGCCGACGCCCTGCGGGTCTCGCCGCGCCTGGCGGAGACCGTCGTCCCGGTCGAATGGGTCACGGCCAAACGCACCCGCGAGAAGACCCGCGCCACGCTGCAATCGGCGAAAGACGCCTTCGAGGCCGAGCGCTGCGTCGTCATGTTCCCTGCCGGGCGACTGGCCCGCGTGGACGATCAAGGCCGTCTGACCGATCCCGAATGGGCCACCACGGCGGCGTCTCTGGCGCGCAAGTACGAGGCCCCGGTCATCCCGATCCACGTCGCCGGGCCGACCAGCCGCCTGTTCCACCTGTTCGACCGCTTCTCCCAGGAACTGCGCGACATCACCCTCTTCCACGAGTTGCTGAACAAGAAGGGCCGCGCGTTCGACCTCAGCGTCGGCCTGCCCATCCCTCCCGAGGCGCTGGACGCGGACGCTGCCAAGGCCACCGAGGCCCTGAAGACCTTTGTCGAGCGCGTTCTCGCGACCGACCCCGACGCGGTGTTCGCATGACCACCTTTGAACTGATCGACGCCGAGGCCACCACCCATCTCGGCCAGGCCATCGCTCCCCTGCTGGCGCCCGGCGAATCCGTCCTCCTCTACGGCCCGCTGGGCATGGGCAAGTCGACCCTGGCGCGTGGCCTGATCCGCGCCCTGACCTCGCCCGACGAGGACGTGCCCAGCCCCACCTTCACCCTGGTCCAATTCTATGAGAGCGACCCGGCCATCGCCCACTTCGACCTCTATCGCCTGACCCGCCCCGAAGAGGCCTTCGAGATCGGGCTGGACGAGGCCTTGGACGAGGGTTGCGCCCTGATCGAATGGCCCGAACGCCTGGGCGAGGATCCCGGCCATATACTCGGCCCCGACCGACTGACGATCACCATATCCGAAGATGGCGAAGGCCGCCTTGCGTCCGTTATTGGCGCAGGCTCGTGGGAAGCGAAACTGAAGGAACTCCATGTCTGACCGCGAAGCCCTCCGTCTCGATTTTCTGCGCTCGGCCGGTCTGGCCGAGGCCGCTCGCGCGCCCCTGCCCGGCGACGCCTCGACGCGCAGCTACGAGCGGCTGACCACGCCCTCGGGCGCCAGCCTGATGCTGATGGATCAGGCCCCCGCCGCCGAGAGCCAGCCCTGCGACCCGTCCTGGACGCCGCAGCAGCGCCACGCCCACGGCTGGAACGCCGTCGCTCGCCTGTCCGCCGGCCGCATCGAGGCCTTCGCCGCCGTCGCCGCCCACCTGAAGTCGCTCGGCCTTTCGGCGCCCGAAATCATCGCCGTGGACGCCCCCAAGGGTCTGGCCGTGATCGAGGACTTCGGCGACGCCCTGTTCGCCAAGGTGATCGCTGAAGGCGCCGAGGAAGCCCCCCTCTATCGCGCCGCCGTCGAGGCCCTGGCGGTCCTGCACGCCGCCCCGACGCCGGAGGTCCTGACGGGAGCTGCGGGCGACTGGCCCCTGCTGACCTATGACCAGACGGCGCTGCAGGGCGGGGCTGATCTCTTCGTCGAATGGCTGCCGAAACTGATCCCGTCGCTGGTCTTCAATGATGACGCCGTCGCCGAGTGGCGCGCCGTCTGGGCCCCGATCACGGCGGCGGGCGAAGCGGGCGCCGCTGTCATGGCCCCCCGCGACTATCACGCCGAGAACCTGATCCGGCTGGACGGCAAGACCGGCGCCGCCTCGGTCGGCCTGATCGACTTCCAGGACGCGGTGAAGGCCCATCCGTCGTGGGATCTGCATTCCCTACTGCAGGACGCCCGCCGCGACGTGGCACCCGAACTGGAGGCCCTGGCACTCGACCACTATTTCGCCCTGCGCCCCGAGACCGACCGCGAGGCCTTCATGGCCGCCTACGCCGGTATGGCCGCCCTGAACGAGGCGCGCATTCTGGGCATCTTCGCCCGCCTGATCGCCCGCGACGGCAAGCCGAAATACGCCGCCTTCATGCCCCGCATGTGGGGCCACCTGAACGCCAACCTGAAGGCGCCGGGGCTCGAAGCCGTCGCCAGCTGGATGAACCGCCACGTGCCCGAGGATCTCCGTCGATGAGAGCCCCCAAGACCGCCATGGTCCTCGCCGCCGGGCTCGGCACGCGGATGCGCCCCCTGACCGATGACCGACCCAAGGCTCTGGTCGAGATCGGCGGTCGCGCCCTGATCGACCACGTCCTCGACCGGCTGGCCGACGCGGGCGTCACCAAGGCTGTGGTCAATGTCCACTGGTTCGCGGACCGGCTGGAGCACCATCTGGCCGCCCGCGCCAGCCCCACCATCGTCATCTCGGATGAGCGCGCCGAACTGCTGGAGACCGGCGGCGGCCTGAAGAAGGCCCGCCCCCTGCTGGGCGACGATCCCGTCTTCGTCGCCAATATCGACAGCGTCTGGATCGACCGAGGCGACGCGCTCGCTGATCTGATCCGCCTGTGGAACCCCGAACGCATGGACGCCGCCCTGCTGCTGGCCAAACGCGAAGGCTCCATCGGCTTCGAGGGCGGCGGCGACTTCTTCCTCGGCGACGACGGCCGCCTGGCTTTCCGGGGCGAGGCGGCCCACGCGCCTTACGCCTACATGGGCGTCCACATCACCCGCCCCGGTTACGCCGACCACGGCCCCGACGGACCCTTCTCGCTCAGCCCCCTGTGGCGCGCCTCCGCAGCCGAGGGCCGCCTCTACGGCTGCGTGCTGGACGGCGACTGGATGCACGTCGGCGACCCCCAGGCCCGCGACGAGGCCGAAGCGCGGTTGAAAGAAGAAGGCTGATGTCCACGGAGGGCCGCTTCGATCCGTTCGCTGGAACCGGGCCGCGCTGGCGCGCCGTCCCCGCCTGGCGGCCCTTCCTCGAAGACCTCGCGGCCGGCGTGCTGGACTGGCTGGGCGATCAGACGCCCGAGACCCTGACCGACGCCACCATACTGCTGCCCAACCGCCGCGCCGCCCGCGCCTTCTCCTCGGCGCTCGGCAAGCTGGCCGGCGACCACCCCGTCCTGCTGCCCCAGGTCCGCCCGCTCGGCGATCTGGAAGAGGACGAGCCGCCCTTCGCCCCCGGCGAGCTGGGTCTGGACCTGCCGCCCGCCATCCCCGCCCTGACGCGCCGTTTCGAGATGGCGCGGATGATTGCCGAGGAGTTCGAGCCAGGGATGAAGCCCCTGCGCGCGCTGGAAATGGCCGACGCTCTGGGCGGCTTCCTCGATTCCTGCCAGCTGGAGGAGGTCCCGGACCTGTCGCGCATCGCCGGGCTGGCCGAGCAGGATCTGGCCGCCCACTGGCAGGACAGCGCCCGCTTCCTCAGCCTCGCCGTCGAGGCCTGGCCCAAGCGACTGGAAGCCCTCGGTCTGGTCGACCCGGCATGGCGCCGCGCGACCCTGCTGCGCCGTCTGGCCGAGGCCTGGGACGCGCGCCCGCCGCAGCAACCGGTCATCGCCGCCGGCTCCACCGGCACCGTCCCCGCCGCCGCCGACGTTCTGGCCGCCGTGGCCCGCAGCCCCCAGGGCGTGGTCGTCCTGCCCGGCCTCGACCTTGATCTGGCCGACAGCGTCTGGGACCGCATCGACGACCAGCACCCTCAGGCCGCGCTGAAGGCCCTGCTGACCCGCGCCGAGGTCTCGCGCGATCAGGTCCGCCCCTGGTTCAGGCCAGCCGTCGCGCCCAGTCTCGAGGCGCGCGGTCTGGCCCGCCAGCGCCGGA
>JALAGW010000290.1 GCA_022712235.1 Brevundimonas sp.
CATCGGCGCTTTGAAATCTGCGCTCTGGGCGTGAGCTACCGTCCCGGCGTCTTGGCCGCCCCGCCAGAAACGACCTTCTTCGTCATGCGGACGGCCGCCTATTTGGATATCGGTGGCTATGATGAACGCTTCGTTGGCCTAGGGGGGGGGCTGGCCAGTTTCGACTTCTTTGAGCGGGCTACAAAGGCGGCAGGTGATGCTTTCATCATGGTGGTGGGCGAGGGGACCTTCCATCAGCTGCACTATGGCGCTACGACCCAAGCTGGGGGCATTCGCCGGAACGCCGGTGAAGGTCGGTCGCTGGGCGATGTTTATGCCCAGGAGTATGCTGAGGTGGTTGGCAGAACCTATATCCCGTCCAATCCGGTTCCCCATTTTTATGGCCGCCTGACCCATCCCGCAGCGCGAGCCCTATTCTTTCCGCCGACGTCCGAATGAACGGCCAGCCGATGTTCCAATACGAGGCCGCGGGACGCGACGGGCGGGTGATCAAAGGTCTAGTTGGGGCCGTAGATGAGGCCATGGCCCTGCGTCGGCTGGCCGCCGACGGTCTGACCGTGGTGCGCATCAAGCCCGCCACCGCCGCCAAGGCCGAGGGGCGCGAGCGCGGCCTGCGCACCGGCGAAAGGGTGTTGGTCCTGCGTCAGATGGCGCTGATGCTGGAAGCTGGGGTCTCCCTGCTGGAAGCTCTGGATACGGTCGCGCAGGGCATGCAGGCCCGTAAGGGCAAGCGCCAGTTCCAGGCCGCCATCGGCGCCCTGCGGCGCGGCGATTCTCTGGGCGATGCCCTGGAAGAGCACGTCCCCGGCTTTCCCGACTATGTCTATGCCATGGCCCGGGTGGGCGAGGCCTCGGGCCGCATCGCCGACGTGCTGAAAGAGGCCGCAGAGCAGATGGCCTATGAGGACCGGCTGCAACGCGACTTCGCCAACGCCATGACCTATCCGGGCTTCCTCGGCTTCGCGGGCGTGGCCGCCATCGGCTTCATCTTCACCCAGGTTGTGCCGCGCTTCGCCACCATGATCGGCGACGACCGCGAGAACATTCCCGCCATGTCGCGCTGGGTGCTGGAGACCGGCGAGTTCGCCAACGCCCATCTGGGCGTGCTCGGCATCGGCGCGCTGCTACTGGTCGGGGCCATATTCTTCATCGTGACCAACAAGGCGTTTCGCGAGCGGGCCTATACCATCGCCCACGGTCTTCCGGTCGTGGGCGCTGTGATCCAGGCGCGCGAAGTGGCGTCCTGGGCGCGGCTGACGGCCTTTGCCCTGAACAACGGCGTGCCTTTGCTGTCGGCGGCGGCGCTGGCTCGGGCGGCGGTGCCGATCGGCCCCTTCCGTCAGGGGCTGGACCTTCTGGACAGCGACTTGCGCGCCGGCATGACGCTGGACGCCTCGCTAGGCTCGCACACCAAGCTTGAGGCCATGGACCTCAGCCTGCTGCGCGCCGGTCAGAAATCCGGCGCCATCGGCGTCATGTTCGGTTTCATGGCCGACAACTACGAGGCGCGGCTGCGCGACCGGATGAAGCGGATGACGGCTTTGCTGGAGCCCATGGCTATCGGCATCATCTCCATCGTCGTCGGCTTCGTGGCCCTGTCGCTGGTCCTGGCCCTGTCGAGCGTTTACGAAGGCGTGGTCTGATGCGGGGGGCCCCGCGGAGGCGCGACGGCTTCAGCCTGATCGAGGCCCTGGTGGCCCTGGCCATCGCCTCGATGACGCTGATGGCCATCTTCGAACTGCAGATCCAGATGACCCGCAGCCAGCAGCGAGCGGCCCTGGCCATCGAACAGGTGGCGGCGCAGGAAAACGCACTGGCCCTGACGCGGAACGTCAATCCGATGGCGCAGCCTCAAGGGCGGATTGAACTGCCCGGCGGGGATACGGTCGTCTGGTCGGCCGAGCCCAGGAGCGAGCGCCGCGTCAATGCGGGCTTCCCAGCCGGCGACGGCGCCTTCGAGGTGCAGCTCTATCGCGTCACTGTCGGCGTCGAACGGGCGCAGGGACGGCCCCCCGCGCCTCTGGTGTTCGACCGCCTGGGCTGGCGACGGTTTCAATACGAGGACTGAGGCCCTAGTCGGCGCTTGGTTCGGCCGGCGCGGGCATCGCGGCCGGAGCTGCAGCCGGTGCTGCAACTGTCGCCTCAGCCGCGCGCCGATCCGACGGCCGGTTCGGCGATGGCAGGTCGAAACCTACGCCCCGCACGCCAAAGCCGACGTTGAAGGGCGTCAACGTATAGGACCAGCCGCGGCCGGTGCGGAAGGCGGCGTTCATGTCCGCGGCGTAGCGGTCAGCATAATCGGCCATGTCCTCGTCGCCCCGCAGCACGTGCGGGGTGATCAGGATCAGCAGTTCGGTGCGCGCGCCCTTTACCGAATTGTTCTGGAAGGCCGATCCGACGACCGGAATGTCCTTCAGGAAGGGTACGCCCGTATTGACCTTGCTGTAGTTGTTGCTGATCAGGCCGCCCAGAACCCCGGTCCAGCCGTCGGCGATGGCTATTTGAGTGGTCAGGCTGCGGTTTAGGATCGGCGGACTGGCGATGGCGGGATTGCTGGATTCACCGACTTCCGAGATTTCCTGACTGATGGTGATGTCCACCCGGTCGCCATAGACGACGGGCTGCAGGTCCAGGATCACACCTGTCTGGCGGTACTGTACGCTCTGGAGGATGTCGCTGTCGCCGCCGACTTGTGTGTTGGTGGCGCGCTGGGAGGTGATGATCGGCACGTCTGTGCCAACCTGGAACCGGGCGCTGCCCCCGCTACGGGCGACCAACTGCGGCCGCTGTAGGATGTTGACGCGGTTATTCCCGGCTTGAGCGTTCAACCGCGCGCGGAAATCCGGACCCGTGAAGGCCATGAGCAGGCCGCCG
>JALAGW010000291.1 GCA_022712235.1 Brevundimonas sp.
CACGAAGGGCCATACCGGCTCGGCGCGGCGAAAGTTGAAATTCAGGCAGTTATGGACGTGCAGGTCCTCGGGAACCCTCGGCGTCCCTCGACGCGCCAGATAATCGGGTGAGGCCACGATGACCCGCCGCGTCTCGCCGATCTTTCGCGCCGTCAAGCCGCTGTCGTCCAGAGGGCCTGAGCGAACGCCCACGTCCGCCTGACCCGCAGCGATGTCCACCACCGCGTCGGTCAGATTGATGTCGACCAGAATGTGCGGATAGAGGGCGGTGAAGTCGCCGAGCAGCGGCACGACCTGCAGCCGCCCGTGCGACTGGGACACGCTGACTCGCAACCGGCCGCGCGGCGCGCCCTGGTCGGCGATGGCCTGCTCGGCGTCATCCAGATCGGTCAGGATGCGCCGCGCCGCCTGCAGATAGGCCTCGCCTTCCGCCGTCAGGGTCAGACGGCGGGTGGTGCGGATCATCAGTCGCACCCCCAGCCGGGCCTCGGTGCGCGCCACCGTGCGGCTGATCGCCGAGGGCGTCAGGTTCAGCCGCCGCGCCGCGGCCGAAAAACTGCCGGCCCGCGCCGCCGCCTCGAACACCGCCAGCTCGCCCGCGCGATTGACGTCCGTTTCCACCATTCGTGCCTCAAACGCAAAGATGTTTGGCCCTCACCACCTCTACTCCCGGCCTTGCGGCTGCGCCACCTGTTCTCCCGAAACAGGACAGGCACCCCTTCCATGAAACTCAATCCTCCCCTTCTGGCCCTTGCGGTCGGCGCCTTCGGCATCGGCGTGACCGAGTTCGCGCCCATGGGCATGCTGCCCGTCATCGCCGGCGACCTCGGCGTCTCCATCCCGGCGGCGGGCCTTCTGGTCAGCGCCTACGCCTTCGGCGTCCTGATCGGGGCGCCGCTGATGACCCTGACCACCGGCCGCGTGCCGCGCCGCACCCTGCTGATCGGCCTGATGGGAATCTTCACCCTGGGCAATCTGCTGTCGGCCATTGCGCCAGAGTACTGGAGCCTGATGGCGGCGCGGGTCGTGACCTCGTTCAATCACGGCGCCTTCTTCGGCGTCGGATCCATCGTCGCGGCCAGCGTGGTGGCGCCGAACAGGCGCGCGGGCGCCGTGGCCGCCATGTTCATGGGCCTGACCATCGCCAATATCACCGGCGTGCCCCTGGCCGCCTGGGCGGGCGAGACCCTGGGCTGGCGCGCCTCCTTCTGGGGCATTGCGGGACTGGGGGCCCTGGCCATGATCGCCCTGCGCCTGACCCTTCCGCACGGCAAGGTCGAGACAGCGACTGACGGCGGCGCCATGAAGGCCGAACTGGCGGTGCTGAAGCGCGGTCCGGTTCTGGCGGCCCTGGCCCTGACCGTCATCGGCTCCAGCGCCATGTTCACCGTCTTCACCTATATCGCGCCGATCCTGAAGGAGCAGACCCTGGCCTCCAGCGCCTTCGTCACCGCCATGCTGGTCGTCTATGGCGTCGGCCTGACGGTCGGCAACTGGCTGGGCGGACGCTTCGCCGACAGGTCGGTGGACCGGACCCTGATCGTCACCCTCAGCGCGCTCGCGGCCCTTCTGGTCCTGTTCGCCGTCGTCATGCCGTGGCAGGCGCCCGCCGCCGTGGTCATCTTCCTGTGGGGCGTGGCCAGCTTCGCCCTGGTGCCGCCGCTGCAGATGCGGGTGATGACGGCCGCCGCCGACGCGCCCAACCTGGCCTCGGCCATGAACATAGGCGCCTTCAACCTGGGCAACGCCATCGGCGCGGCCCTGGGCGGAGCGGTCATCGGCCTCAACCTCGGCTACCCCGCCGTGGCCCTGGCCGGGGCGGCCATGGCGGCCTCGGGCCTGATCCTGGTCCTGCTGCTGGTCCGACGCGAGACCCGCATGACGGAGGCCACGGCCTCCGCCGGCTGCTAGAAACCTCGGCCCCTTCTTCGTCCGAAGGAGGGGCCGTTTCGTCACTTTGGTGCTAGGCTTGGTCTTTGCGGATCAAGGACATTCCCATGGCGGGCCTCAAGGACAAGCGCGGCTTCATCGACAAGGACCGGCTGGACCTGTCCGAGCGTCAGGCCGTCGAATACTGGATGAAGCGCTGGGGCGTGACCAAGGACCAGATCACCACCGCCCACCGCAAGGTCGGCCGCATGACCAAGGACATCGCCGCCGAGCTGGGCAAGAAGCGTTGATCCGACAGGCCCTGCTGGTCATCGACATCCAGCCCGGCTTCAATCCGCCGGACTGGTTGATCCAGGGCGTCAATCGGCTGATCGGGACCATGCCGTCGGTGGCCACGGTCGAGCGTCACGACGAGGCCGTCACCCCCTTCCAGCGTCAGCTCGGCTGGACCCCCGCCCCCGACGACGACAGCCTGGTCGCCGCCGACGTGGTTCACGTGAAACATGGCTACGCCCCGACGCCCGGGACGATCGCCCATCTGAAAGGCCTGAACCCGGAGCGGGTGCTGGTCTGCGGCATCCAGACCGACACCTGCGTCCTGGCCGCCGGCTTCGCCCTGTTCGACGCCGGCCTGACCCCGACCTTGATTGAAGACCTGACCGTCGGTTCGTCGCTGGATCGCTCGGGCGAGCTGGGCGTCCGGCTGTGGCGGCACCACTTCAGGCATGTGGTCAGCACCGCCGACCTCTAGCCCGCCTTCTTTTTCGGCGCGGGTTTCTTCGCCTCTGGCTTCGAGGAACCCTTCAGGCTGGCCTTCAGCGCCGCCATCAGGTCGATGACATTGGTGTCGTCCGGCTCCGGCGCCGCGACCACGCCTCCCTTCTGCTTGGCGGCGATCATCTCGCGCAGGGCTTCGTCGTAGCGGTCGTGAAAACGGGCAGGGTCAAACTCCGCCTCCTTCTGGCCGATGATGCGGGCGGCGATCTCGACCATGTCCTTGTCGGCCTTCACCGCCGGGATGTCGTCGAAGAAGTCGTCGGCGTTCTTCACCTCGTCGTGGGCGCGCAGGGTGTAGGCCACCAGCCCCTTGCCGTGGACCTCCAGGGCCAACTGTCGCTCCTTGCCGCGCAGCACCAGTTGACCCAGGGCGATCTTTCCCGCGCTCTTCATCGCTTCGCGGATCACGGCGAAGGCTTCGACCCCCACGCCCTTTTCCGGCACGACATAGAAGGGATCGTCCCAGTAGAGCCGGTCGATGTCAGCCTCGTCGACGAACTGGTCGATGACGATCGTCTTCGTGCTTTCCAGACGAACCTTGTCGAAGTCCGCCTCATCGAACAGGACGTATTCGTCCTTGGACACCTCATAGCCCTTGACCAGATCGGACCGCTCGACCGGGCCGGTGTCCGGGTCCGTCGTCACCATGCGGATGCGATTGTTGGTGGCCGGATTGATCAGATGGAAGCGCACGTCGCCGGCGCTGCTGGTCGCGGTGTAAAGGCCGACCGGACAGGTCACCAGCGACAGCTTCAGATGCCCCTGCCAGGTCGGTCGCGTCGCCATGATCCGGTCCTCCAGCCCGCTTCAACGGGCCGCGCGAGGATTCGTTCAGCCTGTGGCTCTCCGTGAAGAACCGCGCCATCATCCGCCCCATGAGCTGGATCGCCCGCCTGTTCCGTCTGCACGCCGCCCTGTGGCTAGGGCTGGCGGTGCTGGGCGCGGTCATCGCCTTGACGCCGGGCGTTCGGGACTGGCCGACGCGGATCGCGGCGGGATGGGGAGCGGGCGCGGCCGCCTTCCTGGCCCTCACCTTCGTCCGTCTGATGCGCGCCCGCTCGGTCGAGGCCATTCGCAGGCGCGCCGCCGAATTGGATCAGGCGGGCGGCGCGGTCCTGCCGCTCAGCCTGCTGGCGGCCACGGCCAGCGTCCTGATCATCGTCATGGAGGCGGCGGGCGGGGGACGGTCGTCAGCGGCCAGCGCCCTCTTCTCCATCGGCGTCATCGCCCTGTCCTGGCTGTTCGTGCACGTCATCTTCACCCTGCACTACGCCCACGAGTTCTATGCACCCGAAGCAAGTGGGGACGGCGACCGGCAGGGGCTGATCTTTCCAGGCGAGGACGACCCCGACTATTGGGACTTCCTGCACTTCGCCCTGATTATCGGCGTCGCCAGCCAGACCGCCGACATCCAGATCAGCAGTCGAAAGCTACGCCGGATCGCCACCCTGCACAGCCTGGTCGCCTTCCTTTTTAATACGGTGATCCTGGCCCTGGCGGTCAACATGGCCGTCAGCCTGCTGGGCTAGGTCTTCCTGCGCGCGTCAAAGGCCTGACGCGCCGCCTCGATCCGGTCGAGATTCTTCTCCGCCCAGGTCCAGACGCCGCAGAAGGCCTCAGCCAGTGTCACGCCCAGATCGGTCAGCCGATACTCGACGCGGGGCGGGATCACCGGGTGGACGGTCCGGACCACCAGGCCGTCGCGCTCCATCTGACGCAAGGTCTGGGTCAGCATCTTCTGGCTGACGCCGCCGACCCGTTCGCCCAGGCGAGTGAACCTCTGCTCGCCGTGCTGCTCCAGCACCTCCAGGATCAGCATGGTCCACTTGTCGGCCACCCGACCGATCACCTCATTGACCAGGGCCTCAACGCGCGGATCGGCCGGCTCGTCGCTATGGGGTGGTGAGATTCTCGCGGGTGGAAGGTTCGTCATATCCAAATCTTCCCATATGGTAAGTATGGCGCTTTCAGGTGCCTTCTTTCTAATCGAAAGTATAGATCATAGCTGGGACCCGGCGTGAATGCGCACGCCGAAGGAGCCCGACATGAAGATCACCGGCAACACCATCCTGATCACCGGCGGCGGCAGCGGTATCGGCCGCGCCCTGGCCGAAAGCCTGCACGCGCGCGGCAACCAGGTCATCATCACCGGACGTCGCACAGCGCCGCTGAAGGCCGTCGCCGCCGCCCATCCCGGCATGGCCTGGGCGACGCTGGACATGGAGGACGCCGCCGCCATTCGCGCCTTCGCCGCCCAGGTCGTTCAGGAACACCCAGACCTGAATGTCGTCGTCAACAACGCCGGCGTCATGCAGGCCGAGGACCTGACCGCCGAGCCCTTCTCGCTGGAGACGGCCGAGACCGCCATCGCCACCAACCTATTGGGCCCGATCCGCCTGACCATGGCCCTGCTGCCCCATCTGCGGACCCGTCCGGCCTCGACGGTGATCACCGTCACCTCGGGCCTCGCCTTCATCCCCCTGGTCGCCACGCCGACCTACAATGCCGCCAAGGCCGCCATCCATTCCTGGACCCAGTCGCTGCGCACCCAACTGGCCGACACGCCGGTCGAGGTGCTGGAGCTGGCGCCGCCGGCGGTGGCCACCGACCTCATGCCCGGCCATGCCGAAAGCCCCGCCTCCATGCCCCTGGCCGCGTTCACGGCCGAAGTCATCGGCCTGATCGAGCGCGGCGAAACCCCGCGCGGCGAAATTCTGGTCGAACGGGTCAAGCCCCTGCGTCGCGCCGAAATCGACGGAAACTACGAACAGGTCTACGCCGCGCTGAACGGCCGGGCCTGAGACTCCCTGCAAGGCGGCGACCTCGCCGCCTTGACTTGGCCTCTATTGAGGCCCATTTGATGCTGCATCGCACAATGCGATGACCGGCCCGTTCCAGCGCGTGTTGGGCTTCCCTCCCCGGAAGACCTGTCTGTCGAGCGGCCGGACATTCAAGTTCATACGTCGTCCATACACGCGGGGCGGCGCCCGTTCCCCGCCCGGATTCCGGGCAGGCGACGCGCGCCCAGCCCGATTCCGGTCGGCTGCAATCCGTCGCCGTTCGTGAAAGACAGACGTGAGCAACACCACTTTTGAATCCATGGGCCTGAACAAGGCCATCCTCCAGGCTCTGGCCTCGACCGGCTACGAAAAGCCGACGCCGATCCAGGCCAAGGCCATCCCCGACGTCATGGCGGGCAAGGACCTGCTGGGCATCGCCCAGACCGGCACCGGCAAGACGGCAGCCTTCGCCCTGCCCATCCTGCACCGACTGGCCGAGAATCGCATCCCGCCGCGCCCGCGCACCACGCGCGCCCTGATCCTGTCGCCGACGCGCGAACTGGCGACCCAGATCGGCGAGAGCTTCAAACAGTACGGCGCCCACCTGGGCTTCCGCGTCGCCGTCATCTTCGGCGGCGTGAAATACGGCGCCCAGGAACGCGCCCTGCAGCAGGGCCTGGATGTCCTGGTCGCCGCCCCCGGCCGCCTGCTGGACCACATCCAGCAAAAGACCCTGGACCTGTCGACCTGCGAGATCTTCGTCCTGGACGAAGCCGACCAGATGCTGGACCTGGGCTTCATCAAGCCGATCCGCCAGATCGTCAGCCGCATCCCGGCCAAGCGCCAGAACCTCTTCTTCTCGGCCACCATGCCGTCGGAGATCGGCAAGCTGGCCGGCGAGTTGCTGAAGGACCCGGTCAAGGTCCAGGTGACCCCGCAATCGACCACCGTCGAGCGCATCAAGCAGTCGGTCATCCACATCGAACAGGGCCGCAAGCGCGCCCTGCTGACCGAACTGTTCAGCGATCCCGCCTATACGCGCTGCCTGGTCTTCACCAAGACCAAGCACGGCGCCGACAAGGTCGCGGCCTACCTGGAAGCCGGCGGCGTCGAAGCCGGCGCCATCCACGGCAACAAGAGCCAGCCGCAACGCGAGCGCGCTCTGGAAGCCTTCAAGAACGGCAAGCTGCGCGTCCTGGTCGCCACCGACATCGCCGCGCGCGGCATCGACGTGGACAAGGTCACGCACGTGGTGAACTTCGAGCTGCCCTATGTGCCGGAGGCCTATGTCCACCGCATCGGCCGCACGGCCCGCGCGGGCAAGGACGGCACCGCCATCAGCTTCGTCGCCGGCGACGAGATGAAGCTGCTGAAAGACATCGAGAAGGTCACGCGCCAGAAGATCCCCTCGATCGACCGCCGCAACGACAAGGCCCTGGCCCAGCTCGACGCCTCCATCATGGCGGCTGGCGTGGCCAAGAAGGCGACCCTGCCCGAGCGTGAAGGTCGTGAAGGTCGGGGCGGGGGCGAAGGCCGCAACCGCGCCCGCAACCCGCGCCGCGAAGGCATGCGCCCCGAGGGCGGCGGCCAGCCGCACCGTCAGCGCAAGGGCGGTCGTGACCGCACCCACCACGCCGAGCGTCCAGCCGCCGCCTATGATCCGATGGCAGGCGAACGTCCCAAATCCTCGCCGCGCGCCCAACCGGCGGCCGAGCCCAAGCCGGTCAGCGAGATGAAGCGTCGCCCCCGTCGTCGCCCGTCGAACGGCGGCAAGGGCTACGGCTCGCAAGGCTGATGATCCGGGCTTCGGCCCCGATCTGACGGCAAAGAAAAAGGGCGGCTCCTGCAAAGGAGCCGCCCTTTCCGTTTCAGCCTGCGGCCGGGATCAGAAGGCCCAGCGCGCGCCCAGCGAGGCGACCAGGGCCGAACCTTCAGCCGTGCCGCGCAGGTGCGAGGTCACAGCCGCCGGGGTGCCGGCGTAGAAGGTGCGGTCGTCGTAGATGTCCGAGTCGCTGAAGGCGATGTAGGTCAGACCCGCGTCAAAGGTCACGCCCTCGGTCACCTCGGTCGAGCCGCCGACCGAGACCAGCAGGCGGTCGGCGTCGGGGATGCGGGCCGTGCGCAGGCTGTCGCGGGTCGGGGTCGGATCATAGCCGATGCCGGCGCGAAGCGTGGTCTTGTCGCTGAGGGCGTAGTCCAGACCGATCGCGCCGGTGGTGACGTCCTTGTAGTTCTGATGGATCGAGTCGCCGCCGTTCGGATAGTCGACGTTGATGGCGTCGAACTCAGACCAGCCGATGCGGTTGACCTGGGCGTTCAGCGTCAGCTTGTCGTTCACGGCGTAACGCACCGAGGCCGAGGCGAACCACGGCGTGTTGAAGCTGGCCATGCCGCCGGTCGAGACGCTGTTGGGCGCCAGCGGGCCGGTCAGGACGATGTTCACGTCGCCGTCCAGTTCATGCTCGATGGCCGAGCGATAGGACAGACCGAAGTCCCACGGGCCCTTGTGCACCTGGGCGCCGACATTCCAGCCGAAATCCCAGCCGTCGCCTTCCAGCGAGGACGAGCCGTCCGGCAGCAGGGGCGAGACCGACGGCATGGCCGAGGTCAGCTTGGCCTTGACGTACTGGGCGTTCAGACCGGCGCCGACATCCAGCCAGTCATTGACCTGATAGGCCACGGTCAGGCTGGCGTCGCCCGAGCGCAGTTCCGAGGTCAGGGCGTCGTAGCGCGCGAACGAACCCGGCTCGTACTTGGTGGTGAAGTTGTAGGGGGCGGCCACCGAAACGCCCACGGCGAAGCGGTCGCCGATCGGGGTGGCGAAGGCGAAGTTGGGCACCAGGCCGCTTTCGATCGGATCGACCTCGGTGTTGCGCGGGTTGACCACCGGCACATTGGCGCCGCCCGGATAGGTGACATAGGACCCGTTGTTCTTCACTTCCGAGTCGATGCGGATGGCGTGCATGCCGAACGACAGTTCACGGCCGCTGCGGGCGATGGCGGCGGGGTTCCACCACATCGAGCCCGTGCCGCGGTCGGCGGCTTCGCCCGAGAAGGCGCGACCAGCGCCACGCACCGATTGTTCCTGCAGATAGAAGGAGCCGGCGAAGGCCGGAGCGGCCACGGAGGCCATGAGGATCGCGAGGCCGCCGATGCGGGCCATGTTCCTGGGAGTCATACTGTTTCACCTATGTGGGACCGCCCGACCTTACTGATGGTCGGGTCGTTGTTCGGGGAGAGAGGCGACGCTAACAGCCACAGCGCCTGTGTCATGAAAGCGTTGCGCCCAAGGCCCCTGTCGGACCGCAAATCGGCCAAACCGTGGCGACGAAGTCGCACAATTTCACACCTTGGTGAGGGTACGTTACGGCAATATCAATGCCCACAGAACGCAGTTCTTGAGAAAGATCATGTTCCGCAAGGTCAACTTCGACCTCATCGCGACCACGAATCACCAGTTGGGTTCCCACCTCTTCGCCCCCGCCGAAGCCGAAAGGATAGCTGCCGAACGACAGGTCGCGACGGGCGTCGGCGGCCGCTCTCAGGACCTCCGCGATCGCTCCCTCGCCGACGCCCAGGACCTTGATCATGCGGGCGTGAACCACAGCGCCTGTGCGCAGGCGCGGCGCCACGTCCTGCAGCATGGCCTCCATGATCTTCGGCACGCCGGCCATGACGAAGACATTGCCGATCTGGAAGCCCGGCGCATCGGTCACCGGATTGGCGACCAGGCTCCCGCCTTGGGGAATGCGCGCCATGCGCCGTCGCGCGGCGTTGAACTCGCCCGGCCCATAGCGCCGTTCCAGGACGGCCAGGGCGTCAGGATGCTCGGTCACCGCCACACCGAAGGCGGCGCCCACCGCGTCGGCGGTGATGTCGTCATGGGTCGGGCCGATTCCGCCGGTGGTGAAGACATAGTCATGAGCGCCGCGCAGGGCGTTCAGGGCTCCCACGATCTGATCCTGTCGGTCGCCGACGGTGCGAGCCTCCATCAGGTCGATCCCCAGACTGCCCAAAAAGCGGGCAATAGCGTTCAGGTTCACATCCTGGGTCCGACCGGACAGGATTTCATCCCCGATGATCAGGACGGCGGCGGTGGGAGCGGCGTGATCGGTCATGCCCTCCAGATAGGCGCCGCCTTCCGCCGCGTCATCGTCGCCGCCTGACGGGGTTGAGCTTTTGTGCTAGTCTCGCCATCTGACGCTCCAGACC
>JALAGW010000292.1 GCA_022712235.1 Brevundimonas sp.
AGCAGGCACTGAACAAAGACGGCGGCCAGCAGCAGCCCCGCCCCCCAGGTCCAGCCGCGCGGCGAACGCGAATGGTCCGAACCGCTCCAGGCCTCCAGCCCCGTCCAGATCAGGCCGGCGAAGATCAGGAAGGCCAGACCCAGGTGGGTCGCCAGCCGTTCGGGCGCCACATCGACCCGCTCCGACAGGCCGCTGGACACCATCCACCAGCCGATCAGCCCCTGCAGTCCGCCCAGACCCAGCAGAATCAGGCAGCGCACGATCAATCGCTTCGGCATCCGCCGCAGCAGCAGGAAGATCAGGAAGGGAACAGCAAAAACCACGCCGATCAGACGCCCGACCAGCCGGTGCAGCCACTCCCACCAGAAGATGCCCTGGAACTCGCCCAGGCTCATCCCGGCGTTGACCTGGGCGTACTGCGGAATGGCCTTGTACTTGTCGAAGGCCTCGGCCCATTGAGCGTCGTTCAGCGGCGGGATGGCGCCCATGATCGGCTTCCACTCGGTGATCGACAGGCCCGAGCCCGTCAGGCGCGTCACCCCGCCGATGACCACCATGGCGAAAACCATGGCCGCGCTGAAGAACAGCCACAACGCCACCGCGCGGCTGCGATCCTGATTTACAAAACGGTTCATTCGACGCCTGCCGTTCGCCCCGATACACTGTCGCCAAACCCACCGGGCGACCGGGGCGGTATGCCCCTCAAGCGCGGCAAGATCGAGTCGCTTTCGACGCCAGAGCGTCGCACCATTCTGAAGGAGCGCCCGTGGCGCCATATACGGATATCGCCATCGCCGTCGTCGGCGCTCTGGTTCTAGCCTGGATCGCCGACCTGTTGACCGGCCGCCGGGGTCTGGGCGGGACCATTCTGGTCGCCGCCGTCGGCGCCGGCTGCGGGGCCTTTTTGGCCATCCGTGTCTTCGCCCTGGCGACCCTGGGCGACTGGACCTGGATCATCTGGTCCATGATCGCCGCCGTGGTCTGCCTGGTCGCCTTCTTCCTGTTCCGGAGCAAGCGCTGATGCCGCCGCGGGCCCGCCGATTCGTCGCCACGATCGGCGTCCTGTTCTTCCTGGCCTTCTGGGTCTGGGGTGCAGTGACGATCAACGACCGCCTGCCGGACATCTGGTGGCTGGACCTGATCTTCTTCACGGTCGCCGGAATCGGCTGGGGCATCCCCCTGATCCCGTTGCTGCGCTGGGCTGAGCGCGCGCCCGGCGGCGAATAGGGCCACGCCAGGAGCCAGATACAGCGAAAGCCCGGCGTTGCCCCTCTCGGGGTGCGCGTCGGGCTTTCATTGGGGGCCAAACTTCATTCATTTCTGAACGATGATTTTGACCTCAATCATCCGGTTTTCACCTGACGATCAACCTATAAACCCGAAAGCCCGCGCGAAGGTTCCGCCCGCTGCGGGACATTTCTCTACACCCCGCCGACACCGCCTTCGTCCAGAGTCGCCAAACCACGGTTCCGGATCGAACGTCACCCAGCCATTGCCGAAACGTGACGGAACGATAGCTCGCCTGAAGGAAACCCGTCGCCGGCGCGGCCTAGCCCCCGCCCCCAGGTAACGCTTCCGGGGATTCCGTCATGACTATCGCCTCCTATCGCGCCGCAGCCTGGCTGCTGGCGAGCACCGCACTTTGCGCGCCCATCCTGGCCCTGCCCGGCGCGGCCTCCGCTCAGGACGCCCAGCAAGAGGCGACCTCCGAGGTCGACGAGATCGTCGTCACCGGCCAGCGCGAAGCCCAGCGCGCCGCCATCGCCGTCAAGCGTCGCCAGTTCGAGGTCATGGACGCCGTCTCGTCCGACGACATCGGCAAGCTGCCGGATCACAACACCGCCGCCGCCCTGCGCCGCATTCCCGGCGTGTCCATCATGGAGGACCAGGGCGAGCCGCGCTGGCCGATCCTGCGCGGCCTGGCCTCGACCTATAACCGCACCACCATCGACGGCGCCTTCGTCGGCTCGGTCGACGAGAGCGCCCGCACCGTGCCGATGGACATCGTTCCCTCGGTCATGGCCGGCCGCCTGGAGGTCATCAAGACGGTGACGCCCGAAAACGACGGCAACGCCATCGGCGGCGTCATCAACGTGCGCACCCGCAGCGCCTTCGATCGCAAAGACCCGTCTTCGACGGCATGGCCTCCTACGGCGTCTATGAGCGCAGCGGCGACGTCCGCAACGACGATCCGTCCTATCGCCTGAGCTTCGCCACCGGCCGCCGCTTCGGCGCCAATAACGAATGGGGCGTGGTGGTCGGCGCCTCGCACGAACAGCTCGACTACGACATCCCGCAGGTCGAGGTCGCGGCCCCCTCCGTTCGCGAGTACGATGCCGACGGCAAGCCGGTGGACTCCGGCTCGGCGACCGGCAACGGCATCCAGGTGCCGACCCAGCATCGCCTCTTCTGGTACAACAACACCAAGCAGCGCTCGGGCCTGAACGGCAAGCTGGAGTGGCGTCCGTCCAACACCTTCCGCTGGGAGGCCTCAGCCTTGTGGGCCAGCATGGAGGACGATGAGGAGCGCATCGAGTTCCGCACCGAGCCGAACGGAAACGTCTCGAACCAGACCCCGACCTCGGGAACCTTCGCAACGGGGCGCAACATTGTCGGCCTGAACCAGCCCATCACCAAGCGCGAGATCGGCCTTCTGCGCACCGGCTTCGAGTGGAACGCCGCACCGCTGTGGACCCTGGACGGCGATCTGTCCTGGTCCACCGCCGCGCTGGAGACGCCGAACACCGCCTATGAGTTCCGCACGGCGGCCAATTCCAACTTCGGCTTCAACTACGATACATCGGACTTCTTCCCCGTCTTCACGCCGACCGATCCGGCCGCCTTCCGGGACGCCAAGCTCTACAACCTGCAGCAACGCCGGGTGTCCCTGACCACCAGCGACGAGGACACGGTGCAGGCCCGCTTCAACGCCGCCTTCGACGACGGCGGCTTCGATCGCAATCTGAAGGTCAAGTTCGGCGGTCTGATCCGCTCCAGCGACCGCGCCTACGCCAGCAGCCGCACCGACTATAAGACCGCGCCCGGCTTCGCCTTCACCTTCGACGAGGTGGACGTGGCAGGCCCCAGCGAATTGATCCAGGGCCGCTATGACCTGGGCGCCCGTATCGACGCCGGTCTGGCCGAGAACTTCTTCACCGCCAACCGCGATCGCTTCACCGCCACGACCGCCCTGCCGACCGGCGACTATGACGTGACCGAGGACATCTACGCCGCCTATGGCCAGGCCAGTTATCGGATGGGCGACGTCACCGTCCTGGGCGGGCTGCGCTACGAGAAGACCGAGGTAGAGTCCCAGGCCGTCCGCAACACCGGCGGCGTCCTGACCCCGGCCCACAACGAAGGCGGCTATGAGAACTGGCTGCCCAGCGTCCACCTGCGCTGGGACGTGCGCGAGGACATGGTGGTGCGCGCCGCCTGGACCAACACCATCGGCCGCCCGGACTTCGGCTCCCTGGCCGCCAGCGAGAGCCTGAGCTTCGACGGCTCCCAGCCGACCCTGTCGCGGGGCAACCCCAATCTGGAGCCGCGCGAGAGCGAGGGCTTCGACCTGTCGTTCGAATACTATCCGACGGACGGCCTGATCTCGGTCGCGGTCTTCACCAAGTCGATCGACAATGAGATCTTCACCATCAGCTCGGTGCAGCGCATGGACGTGGGCCGTGGCCTGGAGGACGTGCTGGTCTCCACCCCGATGAACGCCCAGTCGGCGGAAATCCGCGGGATCGAACTGGGCTTCCAGCAGGCCCTGACCATGCTGCCGGCGCCCTTCGACGGCTTCGGCGTCAGCGCCAACGCCACCTTCCTGGACACGGAGTTCACCTTCCTGACCTCGGCGGGCGAGCGCCACACCGGCCTGTTCCAGCAGCCGGACACCACCACCAACGCCTCGATCTACTACCAGCGCGGGCCGCTGGAGGCGCGGATCTCGCACAACTACGTCGGCGGCTTCCTCGAGACGATCAACGACACCATCCCCAACGCCGACCAGTACTGGAAGGGCCGTCACCTGTATGACGCCTCGATCAGCTGGCGCTTCGACAACGGCATGACGGTCTTCGTCGAGGGCCAGAACCTGAACGACGCCGGTCGCCGCGAAGTGACCGGCCCGAACAAGGGCTATCTGCAGGAATCCGCCGAATACGGCCGCACCTTCTGGGTCGGCCTGTCCGCCAGCTTCTGATCCCGCCCTTCAGGCCGCCTTTCCGACCGGGAAGGCGGCCTTTCCGTCTGAAAGACCCGCCATGCTGATCGCCACCCTCGCCGCCATCGCCCTGTCCGCCTCCCAGGCGCCCGAAGCCCAGCCGCCCGCCCCTGTTCTCGCCGGACAGTTGGAGACCGTGCGCCGCTATCCGTCCGACGCTCGCCAGGGCGTGGCTGTCGGCCCCCATGACGTTTACGCCGTCTCCAACTGGTCCCTGACCCGCTACGACAAGACGAGCGGTGAAAAGAAGGCCGAATGGTCGGGTGATCCCAAGCGCTTTCCCCACATCAACTCCTGCACCCTCATCAACGCCGAACTGGTCTGCGCCAGCTCCAACTTCCCCGGCACCCCGCACGTCAGCACGGTCGAAATCTTCGATCCGCAAGACCTGCATCACGTCCGCAGCGTCGCCCTGGGGCTGGGGACCGGCTCCCTGACCTGGATCGAGCGTCACGACGGCGCCTGGTGGGGGATGTTCGCCAACTATGACGGACGCGGCCGCGAGGCCCCGCGCGACCATCGCCACACCACCCTGGTCTGCTTCGACGACCAGTGGCGGCGCACCGAAAGCTGGGCCATCCCCGCCTCCATACTCGAGCGGATCGCGCCGATGAGCATTTCTGGCGGCGGCTGGGGCCCGGACGGGCGGCTCTATCTCAGCGGCCATGACCACCCCGAGCTCTACGTCGTCGCCTTCCCCCAGGGCGGCGGCGTGCTGGATCACGTGGAGACCCTGGGCATGGAGGCCGAGGGTCAGGCCATCGACTGGGACGAGAGCGAACCCGGCGTCCTCTACGGCATCACCCGCCGCACGCGCGAAATTCTCGCGATGAAGGCGCCGATCGGAATTCCCTGACGCTTGAATTTGGAGGCGGCCAGTTCGCTGCGCGCTCTTCCCGTCAGGGCCGGCGCTTGACTTCCCAGTCCAGCGTCCAGCGCCCCGGACCCGCCGCCTTCAGTTCCGACTTCACCGCCGGCACCTGCCGATCGAATCCATCAAGCAAAAGCGACATTCCGCTGACGGAGGCGATGGTCGCATTGGTCTGCCAGAAAGGCCCCGCCACGCCTCGAATCGCGAGGCGGATATGGACGGTGTCGTTGACCTGCGGCATGCGCCGTCTCCACTTTGTCGGACGATCCAGCCGCCACAAGCCGCCTTGTGCATCGGCTCGCTGACGCTGTCTGCCACGAAACTCCAAGGCGACGTCGCAAAATCGCGCGCAGCGCCTCGGCCGTGACCCTTCGCGCATGCGCTTAATTATATATAATATATAAGACTTACCAGAGAGATCGATTTTGTTATCTATGATCAACCTGCCTCACGCAGGATTTTCATGCAGACGGGCAATATGATAGATAATTACACCCCTGACGCGCACGCGATCTACACGATGCCGTTCATGGACCTTCTCCATCGCGCTCACACGGTGCATCGCGCCCATTTTGAGCCCAGCACGATCCAGTGCTCGAAGCTGCTGTCCATCAAGACGGGCGGCTGCCCAGAGGACTGCTCCTACTGCTCACAATCGGCGCGTTATGATTCGGAACTGTCTGCGTCGAAGATGATGGAGGTCCAGCGCGTGCTGGATGAAGCGCGCAAGGCCAAGGCCGCGGGCGCCACCCGCTACTGCATGGGCGCGGCCTGGCGCTCTCCCAAGGCCCGCGACATGCCCGGCGTCCTGGCCATGATCAGGGGCGTCAAGGAAATGGGCCTGGAGACCTGCATGACCCTGGGCATGCTCTCCGACGATCAGGCGGCCCAACTGCGCGACGCAGGCCTCGACTACTACAACCACAACATCGACACCTCGGAACGCTACTATTCCGAGGTCATCACCAGCCGCACCTTCGCCGACCGCCTGAACACCCTGGACCGCGTTCGCGCGGCGGGGATCAACGTCTGCTCGGGCGGCATCGTCGGCATGGGCGAGACCGCCGATGACCGCATCGACATGCTCCGCACCCTGGCCGAACTGGAAGAGCCGCCGGAATCGGTGCCGATCAACATGCTGATGCCGATGAAGGGCACGCCCATGGCCGACATGGCCCCGCTGGACCCGATCGAAATGGTCCGCACCATCGCCACGGCCCGCATCCTGATGCCTCAGGCCTATGTCCGCCTGTCGGCCGGACGGTCGGAGATGAGCGACGAACTGCAGGCCATGTGCTTCTTCGCCGGCGCCAACTCCATCTTCGTCGGCGGCACCCTGTTGACCGCCGACAACCCCGGCGAGGACAAGGACGCCCTGCTCTTCAACAAGCTGAACCTGAAGCGCGCCGAGGTCGTGGAAGCCGCAGTCGCCTGCCAGGAGACCGTTCAGAACCGCGTTCAAGAACAGGCCGCCTGATCACCCCACCGCACCGTCGCGCCGGCTGGACGCCCCGGCCGCGCGCGACGGGTTGCGATTGCAAGTTCCGCCCTAGACCGCCCTCGCCAGGTGACGCTCGAACGTCGCCACCGCCGCCGCTACGTCTCGCGTGCGGATGGCCGCCATAAGCGCGCGATGATCGGCGTCTGGCCGAGGCCTCCACCGATCCTTGTATTGCGCCAGCATATGGCGAGAGCCGTGCAATTGCAGATTACCGACCTCCTCGAGCAGGCGCGGCATGCCGCAGGCGGCCATGGTCCCAAGGTGGAAGGCGCGATTGGCCGCCTCCCAGTCATAGATGTTGTCCGCCTGATCACAGGCCAACCGCAAGACCTCCAGCCTCCCGATGTCGTCCTGCGTCAGCTTGGGCGCCGAATGCAGCAGCGCCAAAGGCTCCAAGGCCGCACGCATCAACTTCACCTCGCGCTGCGCCGCCTGATCCAGCGGCGCGACCCGCACGCCGACGTTCGGCCGGCTGACCGCCAAGCCCCTGGCCACAAGCCGCAGGAAGGCCTCGCGTACCGGCACATGGCTGACGCTGAACTCCTCGGCGACATGCTCCTGGCGCAGCTTGGCGTCGGGCGCCAGCTCACCCCGCACGATCCGGACGGCAAGCGTGTCGGCGATGCTGTCCGACGAAAAACCAGGCCTTGAACCCGCCACGGGACCTCCAGAATTCTTGGATTATCTATGATTTCTGAATGGTCGCCCGTCAAACGAATAGGCAGGCCTTCGCGCGCGTACGGAATCCCGCCTGCACGCCCGCCCCATGAGGCCCAATTGCAAAAGGGGCCGCTCGAGAGCGACCCCTTTAACCAACCGATTTCCCTGAGGAAATGGTCGGAGCGACAGGATTCGAACCTGCGACCCCTTGACCCCCAGTCAAGTGCGCTACCAGGCTGCGCCACGCTCCGAAGGCGCTCCGTATAGACGGCGATTCCGCAGTCCGCAAACGCTAAAACGCTCTTTGAACAACAAGTTCGCCTCAGCGGCGCAGAACGGCATCCAGACGCGCCTTCGCCGACTCCAGGTCGGCCAGAATCGCGCCCAGGCGAGCGGCCTCGAATGGCGCAGCGACGGCGGAAGCGACGGGTTCGCGCTCCACGTCAGCGTCGATCTCCAGCGTCGTCGCCGGATCGCCGTAGGCCGCCAAGCGTGCCAGACCCTGCTCCTTGTGCAGACGCTGGACGCCGCGAATGGTCAGCCCCTCGTCGTGCAGCAGCCGACGCACCCCCTTCAGGACCGTGACGTCCTCGGAGCGATAGAAGCGCCGCCCGCCCGCGCGCTTGACCGGAGCGATGAAGTCGAACTTCGTTTCCCAGAAGCGCAGGACATGCTGGGGCGCGCCGACTTCGTCAGCGGCCTCGGAAATGGTGCGAAAGGCGTTCGGGCTTTTGGCCACGTCAGACTAGTCCTCGACGACCGCGTCGTGGACCCGGCTCTTCATGATCTGCGAAGCGCGGAAGCTGATGACCCGACGTGGGTTGATCGCCGCCGGCTCGCCCGTCTTGGGGTTGCGCCCCATACGAGCGCGCTTCTCTCGCACCTGGAAGACGCCGAAGCCGGACAGCTTCACCGTCTCGCCGCGTTCCAGCGATTCGACCACCAGTTCGAGCGTGCGCTCGACCAGACCAGAGCATTCCTGGCGGGACAGGCCCACCTCTTCATGCACCGCCTCGCACAAATCCGCCCGGGTCAGGGTGTCATGTCCCGTCACTGCGTCTCTCCGCTGCCAATCCGCACGCATAGAAGGGCAAAGTCGCCCCGAATCAAAGCCCTGAATGCAATTCTACAGGCGGAAGGCGCAGGCCCCCCAGGTCAGACCGCCGCCCATGGCCTCGATCACCACCAGGTCCCCGCGCTTGATGCGTCCGTCCTTGATGGCCGCATCCATGGCCAGGGGGATGGACGCCGCCGAGGTGTTGGCGTGCAGGGCCACCGTCGAGACGACCTTGTTTTCATCCAGGCCCAGACGCTCACCGACCCCGCGAATGATGCGCTGGTTGGCCTGGAGCGGCACGAACCAGTCGATCTCGGGGATCTCGACGCCCGCCGCCTCGGTCGCGCCGACGATGGCCTCGGCGATGTTGACCACGGCATGGCGGAAGACCTGGTTGCCCAGCATCTTCAGATGGCCGACCGTGCCGGTCGTGGCCGGGCCGCCATCGACGTAGAGCATGTCGCCCTTGGAGCCGTCGCAACGCAGGGCGAAGCCCAGCACGCCCTGGTCCGCCTTGGTCCCCTGCCCTTCGCGCGGTTCCAGCACGAAGGCGCCGGCGCCGTCGCCGAACAGGACGCAGGTGGTCCGGTCGGACCAGTCCATCAGCTTGGTCATTTCCTCGGCGCCGATGACCAGGGCGCACCTGGCCATGCCGCGCGCGACGAAGCCGTCGGCCACGCTCATCGCATAGACGAAGCCCGAACAGACGGCCTGAACGTCGAAGGCGATGCCGACCGGCGCGCCCAGCTTGCGCTGCACAATGGCGGCGGTAGCCGGGAAGGTCTGGTCCGGGGTCGTGGTGGCGACGATGATCAGGTCGACATCCGCCGCCGTCTTGCCGGCGTCTGCCAAGGCGCGGCGCGCGGCCTCGACGGCCAGGTCGCTGGTCGGCTCGTCGTCGCGGGCCTGATGGCGTTGCTTGATGCCGGTCCGCTCGACGATCCACTCGTCGGAGGTGTCGACGAACTTCGCCAGGTCGGCGTTGGTGACGATTTTTTCCGGCAGGAAGGAGCCGACGCCGGTCACGGCGCTGCGGATGACGCTCACTGGTGGGTCTCCCCGAGGGTTTCGGCGGCGGGCGCGGGCTGCTCCAGAGCAGCTAGCCGCCCCAGGTTGGCCCCGACCTTGGCCATGTAGTCGCTGCGCGCCAGATCGACGGCGATGCGGATGGCGTTTCCATAGCCCTGGGGCGTGGCGCCGCCGTGGCTCTTCACGACGATTCCGTTCAGGCCCAGCAGAGGCCCCCCATTGATCGCGTTGGGGTCGATCCTCGCCGCCATGCGCTTCAGCGCCGGCATGGCGATCAGGGCGCCCAGCTTGGCGATCGGCCCCGAGGTCAACGCCTCCTTCAACAAGCCCGAAATGAACCGGGCCGTGCCCTCGGCGGTCTTCAGCGCGATGTTGCCGGTGAAGCCGTCGGTGACGATGACGTCCACCGTGCCCTTGGCGATGTCGTCGCCCTCGACAAAGCCGTGATAGTTCAGCGGAATGCCGCCTTCGCGCAGGATGGCGTGGGCCTCGCGCACCTCATCATGGCCCTTCATGTCTTCGGACCCGACGTTCAGAAGGCCGACAGTCGGCTTGGCCACGCCGTGCACCGCCGCCTGGAAGGCCTCGCCCATGATGGCGAACTCGATCAGTTGCTTGGCGTCGCTGCCGATGTTGGCGCCGACATCCAGAACCGCGGTGTAGCCGCGCGTCGTCGGCCAGCTGGCGACGATGGCGGGGCGTTCCAGCCCCGGCGCGGCCATGCGCAGCAACAGCTTGGAAATGGCCATCAGGGCGCCGGTGTTGCCGGCGGAAACAGCGGCCCCGGCTTCGCCCGACTTCACCGCCTCGATGGCGTTCCACAGGCTGGAGCCCTTGCCCCGGCGCATGGCCTGGGCCGGCTTCTCGTCCATGGCCACGACCTTGTCGGTGTGGCGCACGTCGCAGACGGCGTCGGTCAGGGCGCAGCGCGCCATTTCGGCGCGAATCGCCGCCTCGTCGCCATGCAGCAGGAAACGCACGCCCTCGCCGTCATGTCGCGAGAGATAATCCTTCACGCCGCCGACCACGACCGAGGGACCGTGGTCTCCCCCCATGGCGTCAAGCGAGATCAGTGTTGGGGATGCCAAGTGGAAATGGACTCCGTCGCCGTCTTGTCGCGGCGCTTCATATAGGGATGCAGGACGCAAATGTCGCACCCATGGGTGCAACCAGCCCGACGCTAGGTCAACCTTCGCCGGAATCGTCCCTGGATTGCAGGGTTTTCAGCACCGCGAAAGGCGAAATTTCGCCGGGCTCCTTGGGCTGTTCGAAGACCGCGCCCGGCTTGCGCGGGAATGGGTCCAGGCTCAGCGCCAGTTGCTCGACGGCGTATTGCCCCAGATCCAGACTGCCGCCTTCGATCTGGTCGGGCGAATCATCGTCCAGTTCCAGGTCGATTTCGCCCTCGTCGTCAGCGTCGCCGCGCTCAGCCGCCTCGACCATCTGCACCGAGAACTTGCGATCGACGTGCACCGGCAAGGGCTCCAGCGTCAGGCCGCAGGTCTGGACGGCGTCAGCTGTCACTCGCCCATCCAGACGCCAGCCAGACACCGTCGGAACCAGGTTGATGTCCGCCTCGAAGGCTTCCAGCGCCTGAAGGTCCAGAGCGCGGGCGATGCGTTTCATGGCCTCGGCGTCCGGCGTCAGGCGACGCTGCACGCCCGCGCCGATCTGATGCAGCCTTAGCGGCTCGCTATAGGGCAAGGGAGGCAGGTCGGTCATGCAGCGATCTCCGCCCAGGCCGGAGCCTTGGACACAGCTTCAAACGATTGTTGCGCCAGGTTCTGACGCGAGGCCACGGCGTAACGCGCCAGCGCCCGTCCGGTGTCGACGTCGGCGCTCTCATAGACGTTCTTGGCCAGGCTGGCGGCCAGGGCCTCCACGTCCTCGCCGCGAAGCGGCCCTTCATAGGCGCTCATGCGGCCATAGAGGGACTCGCCCAGCTTGCGCATCTTCTTGCCGACCGAAACATCGCCGACGCCCAGTTCGCGCAGGGTGTGGTCCAGCGACGAGATATAGGTGTCGAACAGTTTCTGGGCCGCGACCTCGCCTCGCTCGCCGTCCTGCTTCAAGCGCAGGAAAAGAATCAGCACGTGCAGGGTGTAGAGCTCGAACCGGGCGTCGATCCGGTCGGTCACGCCCAAGACGGTATAAAAGGCAGGCTGGCGGGCCTGTTCGACCGCCAGGGCGTACAGGGCGTCGCCCAGACGTTCGTCGGGTCGTTGTCGGAAGAGATTTCTAAGCATGAGCAACAGCCCCTTTTTCGCCGCGCCGTTGCACTAGGACGCAGCGCCGGTTAGGTCAAAGACCTTGTTATGCTGAGGCGGACGCTGATGCCCCGATTTACACCGATCTTCGCCGCCGTCGCGCTGGCTGCCGCTGCTGGCGCCTGTGCGCCCGTTGTCGCAACCCAAGGCTTCCAGGCGATCGACGCCAAGCCCCAGGACGTGACGGTCGGGACGGACACCAAGGAGACCGTCCTGGCGCGTCTCGGCTCGCCCTCGACCACCTCGACCTTCGAGCCCGACACCGTCTGGTACTACATGACCCAGATGACCGAGCGTTACACCTACAACAAGCCCGAGGTGTCGCAGCGCACGGTGACCGAGATCACCTTCAACAAGGCCGACGACAAGGTCGCCGCCGTTCGCACCCTCAGCCTCGCCGATGGCCGCGACATCACCATGGAACGGCGCGAGACGCCGACCCGCGGCCGCCAGCTGACGATCCTGGAACAGCTTCTGGGCAACGTCGGACGCGGTCAACTGCCGCGCACCGAGGAAGACGTTCCCGGCCAGCGCCGCCCGGACTAAGTGTTCAAGCGGCAAGAAATCAGGCCCCGAGGAGCAATCCTCGGGGCCTTTTTTCGTCAGACGATCTTCCCGCTGGCCAGGACCGCCAGCAGCAGCAGCGCCACGATGTTGGTGATCTTGATCATCGGGTTCACCGCCGGACCAGAGGTGTCCTTGTAGGGATCGCCCACGGTGTCGCCGGTGACGGCGGCCTTGTGCGCTTCAGAACCCTTGCCGTGGACGACGCCGTTCTTGTCGGTGAAACCTTCCTCGATCACCTTCTTGGCGTTGTCCCAGGCGCCGCCGCCCGAGGTCATCGAGATGGCGACGAACAGACCCGTCACGATCACCCCCATCAGCATGGCCCCCAGGGCGGCGAAGGCGTTGGCCTTGTCCGGCTGGATGAACAGGATGACGACGAACAGGACGATCGGCGACAGAACCGGCAGCAGCGACGGCACGATCATCTCGCGAATGGCCGCGCTGGTCAGGATGTCGACCGCTCGGCCGTATTCGGGCTTGGTCTGGAAGGTCATGATGCCGGGGTTCTCGCGGAACTGACGCCGGACCTCGGCCACCACGGCCTCGGCGGCGCGCCCCACAGCCGTCATCGACAGGCCGCCGAACAGGAAGGGCAGCAGCCCCCCGAACAGCAGGCCGACCACGACATAGGGGTTGGACAGGTCGAAGGCGACCGCGCCCAGTCCGTGGAAGAAGCTGCCCGGCTGCGCCTCGGCCGCGAAGAACTTGAGGTCCTCCACATAGGCGGCGAACAGGACCAGCGCCCCCAGACCCGCCGAACCGATGGCGTAGCCCTTGGTCACGGCCTTGGTGGTGTTGCCCACGGCGTCCAGGGCGTCGGTCGAAACGCGGACCTCAGGCGGCAGACCCGCCATCTCGGCGATGCCGCCCGCGTTGTCCGTGACCGGACCGAAGGCGTCCAGCGCCACGATCATCCCCGCCACGCCCAGCATGGTGGTGGTGGCGATGGCGATGCCGAACAGACCCGCCAACTGGAAGGCTGCGACGATGCCGACGATGATGGTCAGGGCCGGAAGCGCCGTGGATTCCAGCGACACCGCAAGACCCTGGATCACATTGGTGCCGTGGCCCGAGACCGAGGCGTTGGCCACCGACTTGACCGGGCGGAAGCCCGTGCCCGTATAGAACTCGGTGATGACCACGATAGCCGCCGTGACCAGCAGGCCGACGACGCCGGACCAGAACAGGTTCATGGGTTGGATCAGCAGACCGCCAGACGTCTCGACCGCTCCGGGCACCAGTTGGCTGATGACCCACCAGACGGCGGCGACCGACAGGACGCCGGTGACAATCAGACCCTGATACAGGGCCCCCATGATGTTGCCGCTCTTGCCCAGACGGACGAAGAAGGACCCGATAATCGAGGTCACGATGCATATGCCGCAGATCGCCAGCGGCAGCAGCATCATCACTTCGACATAGGGTTGGTTGCGGAAGAAGATGGCCGCCAGGACCATGGTGGCCACGGTCGTGACCGCATAGGTCTCGAAAAGATCGGCGGCCATGCCGGCGCAGTCGCCAACGTTGTCGCCCACATTGTCCGCGATGGTGGCGGCGTTGCGGGGGTCGTCCTCGGGGATGCCGGCCTCGACCTTGCCCACCATGTCGCCGCCCACGTCGGCGCCCTTGGTGAAGATGCCGCCGCCCAGACGCGCGAAGATGGAGATCAGCGAGGCGCCGAAGCCCAGGGCCACCAGGCCGTCGACGACCGCGCGGCTGGTGCTTTCAAAGCCCATGCCGTGGGTCATGAAGGCGTAGTAGCCCGACACGCCCAGAAGCGCGCCGCCCGCCACGAACATGCCGGTGATGGCTCCCGAGCGGAAAGCCAGGTCCAGCCCCTTCGCCAGGCTCTCGGACGCCGCCTGGGCCGTGCGCACATTGGCCCGGACCGAGATCAGCATCCCGGCAAACCCGGCCGCGCCGGACAGCACCGCCCCGATCAGGAACCCGAGCGCAGCCCAGGGCCCGATAAGCAAAAAGGCCGCGACCAAGATCACGACCCCCACCATACCAATCGTTGTATACTGACGCTTCAGATAGGCCGAAGCCCCTTCCTGAATCGCCGCCGCGATTTCTCGCATCCTGTCGTTACCAGTGCCGGCCTTCATCAGGGCGGCGGTCTGGACGGCGCCGTAAAGCACCCCCAGCGCGCCGGCCGCGATGACCAGCCATAGATAGTTCGTCATGGCGTTTCCAAGCCCTTGTGCAACAAGCACACGGATCCTTGGCGCGGGCGGGCTTTGCGCCTCTCACCGCCTTCCGGTCCCCCCGTGCGCCTACGGACGCAACCTCACGTCCCCCGGGAATTGCGGCTTAACAGTGGCAAATGCGACGCCGTGAAGCAACAGCGGTTTCCAAGCTGTGCTTCAGACGCCCTGCATGCCTGTGCGGCGACGCGGCGTCTGGCTGACCACTTCGACGCGGGTCACCGCGCCGCGCCCGATCAGGGTTGAGGCCGAGCGGATCAGGCTGGCGCTCAGGGCCGCCGTATCCAGCGCCAGCCAGGTGTCGGGCAGGACGAAGGGCGTGCGGTGCCCGGCCTTGATCAGGGCGTCGCGCAGCCAGGCCTCCTTGGCCCGCACCGCCTCGACCGTGTGCCCCGGTCCCAGATGCAGCTTCAGCACGATGAAGACGTAGTTGCGCACCCGCCCTTCAGTGATGATCGGCAGACCAACCCCGGTCATGTTGACGACGGCGGCGGCTGGCGCAGCCTTTTCGCTGGCCTGCGCGGCTCCGGCGACCGCAGAGGCGGTCAGCAGGGCTCCAGCCTGGATCAGGGCGCGACGTTGCATGACCGCCACCCTGCCCTGCTCCGGTTAGGATTCCGTTGCCTAGTCGTGGGTCCAGCCCGCGCGGGTGGGCGTGATGACCTGCCCGAGGTGACGCACGATCACGCCCTTGCCCTCGACCACGCGGCCGATGCGGGTCAGGCGCAGGTGGCGGCGCTCGGCCTCGCGGCGCAGGGCGTTCTCGGCCCCCGCCGGGACGGTCAGAACGATCTCGTAGTCGTCGCCGCCGGTCGCCAGCAGCTCCAGCGCCCCCTGCGGATCGACGCGGCTGTCCAGCCAGGCCTGGGCCGCCGCCGACAGTGGCAGGACCTCCAGATCCAGCTCAAGCCCCATGCCGCTGGCCTCAGCGATATGGCCGGCGTCGGCCAGCAGGCCGTCGGAAACATCGGCGCTGGCGGTGGCAAGACCCCGCACGACGGCAGCGAACTCCACGCGCGGCATGG
This sequence comes from Brevundimonas sp., assembly GCA_022712235.1. Lineage (GTDB taxonomy): Bacteria > Pseudomonadota > Alphaproteobacteria > Caulobacterales > Caulobacteraceae > Brevundimonas. Next base: position 15,407 of record JALAGW010000292.1, read on the forward strand.
GGGTGCGATAGGCAGCCTCCAGGGCGTCCATGCGCTCGGGCTCCAGCGACAGCGTCCCCTGGACGGCCTGAAGGCCCAGCCAGCCGTCGCCGATGGTGCCGGTGACGAAGACCAGATCGCCGGGTCGCGCCCCGCCCCGGCTGACGGTCGAGGAGGACGGCGCCCATCCCATCATGGTGGCCGAGAAGCTAGCCGGTCCCGGCGTCTTGACCGTGTCGCCGCCCAGAAGGGAAATGTCGAAGATGGCCTGATCGCGCCGCAGGCCGGCGATAAAGGCCTCGCGCTCGGGCCAGCCGCAGCGCTCCGACCAGTGGCAGGCCAACAGATAGCCGAAGGGCTCGGCCCCCTTGGCCGCCAGATCGGACAGGTTCACCCGCAGCAGCTTCTGCGCCACCGTGTCCAGCGGGTCGTCCGGCAGGAAGTGGACGCCTTCGACGATGGCGTCCTTGGTCAGGATCAGATCATGCCCCGGACGCGAGGGCAGCACGGCCACGTCGTCGGCCAGCCCCCTCGCCCATTCCGGGTGCGCCAGCGGCTTCAGAAGCCGCTGGATGGTCTCGAATTCACCCGCGACGTCAATCGCGGGCATCGCGCGCCACGCCGTCCAGCGCCGCGTTCACGAACTTCGCCTCCGCATCGTCGAAGAAGGCCTTGGCCAGTTCGACGTATTCGTCGATGACGATTTCACGCGGCACGTCGGGCTTGGACTTCAGTTCCCAGGCGCCGCAGCGCAGCAGGGCGCGCAGGGTCGCGTCCAGACGCTCCAGACGCCAGTTGGAGGCCAGACGCGCCTTGACAGCCTCGTCGATGCCGCGCTGATCCTCGACCACGCCGTGGACGATGTCGGAGAACCAGTCCTCGTCGGCCTCGGCCAGGGGGGCGCCGTCGATGTCGGCGTCGAAGCGGTGATTGCGGAATTCCTTGACGACGACTTCGACGCCCTCGCCCGCCAACTCCATCTGGTAGAGGGCCTGAACGGCGGCCAGACGGGCCACCGTACGGGCGCGGCGCTGGCGGCTGGTCAGTTGCGGCTCGGCGCGGGCTTTGTCGGCCTCGGCCAGTTGCGCCATGACTTCGGCGACGGTCGCCGGGATGGTGTTGGTCGGCTCGGTCACGAGGCCAGTCCTCCGCGCAGGCGCTTGCGCAGCGCGATTAGGTCCAGACAGGCGCGAGCGGCGCCGCCGCCCTTGTCGCCTTCGCTCATCCGGGCGCGCGCCCAGGTCTGTTCTTCGTCCTCGGTCGTCAGGATGCCGTTGCCGATGGCCAGACCCTTGAGGCCCAGGTGCATGATGCCGGCGGCCGACTGATCCGAGACGATCTCGAAGTGGTAGGTCTCGCCGCGGATAACGCAGCCCAGGGCGACATAACCGTCGTAGCGCGGCGCGGTCGGGTAGCGGCCGGCCTCCTCAGCCAGAGCGATGGCGGTCGGAACCTCAAGGGCGCCGGGCACGGTGACGACGTCGAACTGCACGCCTTGCGCGCGCAGGGCGTCCTTGGCCCCTTCCAGAAGGGCGTCGGCCAGATCGTCGTAGTAACGCGCCTCGACGATCAGGACGCGGGTGGGGTCGTTCAGGATTGGTCTTCTCCGTCCATATCGCGCCAGCCCACGATGCGCAGGCCGTAGCCTTCCAGCGCCGTCGGATTGGGCCGCGTCGAGCTCATCACGATCATGTCCTTGACGCCGAGGTCGAGCAGAATCTGCGCCCCGACGCCATAGGCTTTCAGCGAACGATCCACGGCGGCGGGCTTGTCGGCGCCGCCCAGGCGCTCGGCCAGCCCCTGCAGCGCGGGGTCGCGCAGGAAGACGACGACCCCCGGACCGTCATTGGCGGTCAGGGCCTGCATGGCCGTCGGAATATAGTCCTGACGCGCCTCGACATGGCCCAGCAGGTCGGCGGCGAAGTCGATCTGGTGCATCCGCACCACGGTCGGCCTGGTCGGATCGATGTCGCCGCGCACCAGGGCGATGTGTTCGGCGCCCTCGATGGTGTTGCGATAGAGGATCAGCTTGAACGGCCCGCCGTGGACGCTCTCGAACGGGGTCTCCAGCACGCGCTCGACGAAGCGCTCGGTGCGGCGGCGATAGGCGATCAGGTCGGCGATGGTGCCGATCTTCAGGCCGTGCAGTTGGGCGAAGGCGATCAGGTCGGGCTTCCGCGCCATCTCGCAGTCGTCCTTGATGATCTCGCAGATCACGCCTGACGGGTTCAGGCCGGCCATGCGGCTGATGTCGACGGCGGCCTCGGTATGGCCGGCGCGGACCAGAACGCCGCCGTCGCGCGCAACCAGGGGGAAGATGTGGCCGGGCGAGACGATGTCGTCGACCCCGCGCGTCGGGTCGGTCGCGACCTGCACCGTGTGCGAACGGTCGGCGGCGGAAATGCCGGTCGTCACGCCCTCCCTGGCCTCGATCGAGACGGTGAAGGCGGTCTTCATGCTCTCGCGATTGTCGGCGGCCATCGGCGGCAGACGCAGCTGACGGGCGCGGTCGCCGGTCACGGCCAGACAGACCAGGCCGCGGGCATAGCGGATCATGAAGTTGATCTGGTCCGGCGTGGCGAACTGGGCCGGAATGACGATGTCGCCCTCGTTCTCGCGATCCTCGGCGTCCACCAGGATATAGGGACGACCGTTGCGGGCGTCTTCGAGAATGTCCTCGATCGGGCTGATCGGGCTGTCGGTATTGTGGACGGCCAGTTTCATCATGCGGTCTCCTGCCACCGCGCGAGGTAGCGCGCCAGCATGTCGATCTCCAGGTTGACCTTGTCGCCGACCTTCAGGCCGCCGAGCGTGGTCGCATCCCACGTGTGCGGAATGATGTTCACGTCAAAGCGGCGCTCATGCACCCCATTCACGGTCAGGGAAACCCCATCGACGGTGATTGAGCCCTTCGGCGCGATAAATCGGTGCAAAGGCGCTGGCACCTCGATCACGATGCGGTGCGATCCGCCTTCAGGGGTGATGGAGACGACCTCGCCCAGGCCGTCGACGTGGCCCGAGACGATATGGCCGCCCAGTTCGTCGCCCAGCCTGGCCGCGCGCTCCAGATTGACGCGGGTGTTCTCGGCCCAGTCGCCCAGCTTCGTCTTCGACAGGGTCTCGCCCGAGACCTCGACGGCGAACCAGCCCTCGCCCTTTTCCGTGACCGTCAGGCAGCAGCCCGCGTGGCTGATGGAGGCGCCGAGGTCGATGGTCGCCGTGTCCCACACGGTTTCGATCTCATAGCGACGGTCGCGGTTGGTTTGGCGGACGCTGCGGACGCGGCCGATGTCGGTGACGATGCCGGTGAACATGAAAGCTCCGGTCCCTTCGGACCCAAAAAACAGAGTCTAATTAGTCTAATTCGTCTGAAATCGCGCCTGAGGAGGCGTCAGGCGCGAACGTAGCGTTCCCACAGGTCGTCTCCGACAGGCTCGACGCCCAGACGACGGAACTTGGGGGCGTCGGCCAGCTTTGCAAGCGCCACCGACGCCACGCAGGGCCCGCCCTCCCCGCCCAGCAGGAGCGGGGCGCGGAACCATTCGATAGCGGCCACCACGCCCGCCTGCAGAAAGGACGCGGCGACACGGCCCCCGCCCTCGATCAACAACGAGGTGACGCCGCGCGCGGTCAGGGCGTCGAGGACGGCGGCGATGGCGGGACGGCCGTCGTCTGCGGCAACCGTGAGGACTTCGGCGTGACCGATGGCGCGGGGCTGGGCTGTGGTGAGGATCAGGGTGCTGCCGGATGCGACCTTGGCCGTTGCGGGGGTCCGCAGACGACTGTCGAGGACGATCCTCAACGGATTCCTTCTCCCCTCGGGGGAGAAGGTGGGCGGCGAAGCCGCTCGGATGAGGGGGACGCCGGATGCGGACTGGACGTCTGACGATGAGCGCGCTGAAACCGCCCCCTCATCCGTCATGCTCCGCACGACACCTTCTCCCCCCAGGGGAGAAGGGAAGAGGCGCACGGTCAGTTCGGGATCGTCGGCCAGCACGGTCTCGACCCCGACCAGGATGGCGTCATGGCTCGCGCGCAGGCGGTGCCCCTGCTGACGGGCTTCGGGTCCGGTGATCCACTGGCTTTCGCCCGTGGCTGTGGCGATGCGGCCGTCGAGCGACGTGGCCAGCTTCAGGGTGACGCGCGGGCGCATCAGCGCGGGTCGTCGGGCTTGGTCTCGTCGAAGCCCTCGTCGCCGAGGAATTTGGCGAAGTCGCCCGTGTGACGGAAGTCCTTGTAAACCGAGGCGTAGCGGACATAGGCGACCTCATCGACCGACTTCAGCGCCTTCATGATGAAGTCGCCGACGATGTGCGAGGGGATCTCGGTCTCGCCCAGGCTTTCCAGCTGGCGCACGATGCGGCTGACCAGCAGCTCGACCTGATCGGGCTGGACGGGACGTTTGCGCAGGGCGATGCCCAGCGAGCGTTCCAGCTTGTCGCGGTCGAAGGGGGTGCGGCGGCCGTTCCGTTTCAGGATGACCAGTTCGCGCAGCTGCACCCGCTCGAAGGTGGTGAAGCGCCCGTTGCACTGCGGACAGGACCGACGGCGGCGGATGGCCGCGCCGTCGTCAGACGGGCGGCTGTCCTTGACCTGGGTGTCGGCGTTTCCGCAGAAGGGGCACTTCATACAGTCGGCCTCTTAGCGATAGATGGGGAAGCGCGCGGTCAGTTCGCGCACCTGGGCGGCCACGCCCGCGACGACGGCCGGATCGGCTTCGTCGCCGCCGTTCATCGAGGAGACGACGTCGGCGATCCAGTGACCGATCTGCTTGAACTCTTCCTCGCCGAAGCCGCGCGTGGTGCCCGCCGGGGTGCCCAGACGAACGCCCGAGGTGACGGTGAAGGGCGCGGTGTCGAACGGCACGCCGTTCTTGTTGCAGGTCATCAGGGCCTTCTCGAGCTCATGCTCGGTGGCCTTGCCGGTCACGCCCTTGGGACGCAGATCGACCAGCATCAGGTGGCTGTCCGTGCCGCCCGAGACGATGGCCAGGCCGCGCTCGACCAGAACGGCGGCCAGGGCCTGGGCGTTCTTCACGACCTGCTGGGCGTAGCCCTTGAACTCGGGCTTCAGCGCTTCACCAAAGGCCACGGCCTTGGCGGCGATGACGTGCTCCAGCGGGCCGCCCTGCAGGCCGGGGAAGACGGCCGAGTTGATCTTCTTGCCCAGGTCGACGTCGTTGGACAGGATCATGCCGCCGCGCGGGCCGCGCAGGGTCTTGTGCGTCGTGGTGGTGACGACGTGGGCGTGCGGGATCGGGTCGGGATAGACGCCGCCGGCGATCAGACCGGCGTAGTGGGCCATGTCGACCATCAGATAGGCGCCGACCGAATCCGCGATCTCGCGGAAGCGCTTGAAGTCGATATGACGGCTGTAGGCCGAGGCGCCGGCCAGGATCAGCTTGGGCTTTTCCTTCTGGGCCATTTCGGCGACGTGGTCATAGTCGATCAGATGGGTGTCTTCCGACACCTTGTAGGTCACGGGGCGGAACCACTTGCCCGACTGGTTGGCGGGCGAGCCATGCGTCAGGTGACCGCCGCAGGCCAGGTCCATGCCCAGGAAGGTGTCGCCGGGCTGCAGCAGGGTGAAGAAGACGGCCTGGTTGGCCTGGGCGCCCGAGTGGGGTTGGACGTTGGCGAAGGCGGCGCCGAACAGCTCCTTGGCGCGCTCGCGGGCCAGGTCCTCGGTGACGTCCACAAACTCGCAGCCGCCATAGTAGCGACGGCCCGGATAGCCCTCGGCGTACTTGTTGGTCAGGACCGAGCCTTGCGCGTCCAGCACCGCCTGCGAGACGATGTTTTCCGAAGCGATCAGCTCGATCTGCTCCTTCTGGCGGCCAAGCTCGCCCTGGATGCCCTTGAAGATCGCCGGATCAGCGTCGGCGAGGCTCTTGGAGAAGTAGGCGTCGTGGGTGAAGGCGGTCACTGGCGGGCATCCCGAAGGCTGGAGCGAAAACGGCGCCCCTATCTAGGCCGCGCCGCCGAACACCACAACATCTAGTGGCCGGGTCCCCATAACCCGCTCCAGCATATCAATGTTACAATTTTAGTGCGTCAAATAACGTCAAGCTTTAAGGTGCCCGCCAAATCAGGGGGAACCACCATGAAGCAGTTGATCGGATACGCCGTTGCGGCGTTGGGCCTTATCGCGACCCAGGCGGCTGCGGCCCCGGTCACCTATTACGTACAGAGCGAGCCCTATACCGCGATCACCAACGCCACGGCCTGCCCGGTCGGGGTGTGCAAGGCCTATGGCGCGGGCCAGCGGCTGAGCGGGACGATCACCTTCTTCGGTCCGCTGGACCCCGACCTTGACGTTGTGACGGACGACGTCGGCCATATGATCGACGATTTCCAGCTCAGCGACGGCCAGAACACCTACACCCTGCTGAACGCCGGCGTTCCTGACCCGAACATGGTCATCAACTTCGCCAATGTCAGCACCGACGCCAGCGGCGTCATCACGGCCTTCGAGTTCAAGTTCGACCGGACGAACGGCGCGCCTTACAGCGTTTCGGTGATGCCGTCGAACGACCTCCAGACGCGCGTATCGACGATCTATTTCACCTCGATCCACCCTGCGGTTTCGGTCGACAACAACGCCCGATGCACGGCCCGTGGAACCGTCAGCAATGCGCCCACCAACTCGCCGGGCGCCGGCTGCATTCAGACGACCGTCATCCCGGCCGAGGGCGCTTCTCAAGCTCAAGCCGGCACAGTCACCATGTCGCTCACCCCGCCCGCGCCGCCCGCGCCGGTGCCGACCCTGTCGGAATGGGCGATGATCCTGCTGGGCGCGCTGCTGGCTGGCGGGGCGGCGCTGCACCTGCAACGGCGTCGCCAGACGGCCTGACGCCAAAGGGTCAGCGACGGGTCGCCAGGGCGCGTTTCAGCTTGGCGATGGCGACCCGTTCGACGGCGCGTGGCTCCAGAGCCGGGCCCATGGCGGAGACCTCGACGCCCGTGGCCGTGTGGACGGCCGAGCATTTCACATAGGTCCCGTTGCGGACGAACTCGACGATGACTTCGCCCAGTTCGGCGTCCTGCATCAGGCGGCGACCGGACGACGCGCCACGTTGCAGTGCGAGAACAGCCTGTCCATCGCGTCGACCAGCTTGTCGATCATGCCGTCGTCATGGTTCGGCGACGGGGTGAAGCGCAGGCGCTCGGTCCCCTTGGGCACGGTCGGATAGTTGATCGGCTGGACGTAGATGCCGAAATCTTCCAGCAGCATGTCCGAGATCAGCTTGCAGTGAACCGGGTTGCCGACGTGGACCGGGACGATGTGGCTGACGCTGGGCAGGACCGGGATGCCGGCCTCGAGCAGGCGGCGCTTCAGGGTCTCGGCGCGCTCCTGATGGGCGACGCGCAGTTCCGGGTGGGCCTTAAGGTGGCGCACCGAGGCCAGGGCGCCGGCGGTCAGGGCGGGCGGCAGGCTGGTGGTGAAGATGAAGCCCGAGGCCCAGCTGCGCACCGCGTCCACGATCACCGCGTCGGCGGCGATGTAGCCGCCCATGACGCCGATGGCCTTACCCAGGGTGCATTCGATGATGTCGATGCCGTCCAGAACGCCGTCGCGTTCGGCCACGCCCGCGCCGGTTTCGCCGTAGAGGCCGACCGCGTGGACTTCGTCCAGATAGGTCATGGCGCCATACTTCCTGGCCAGGGCGATGGTGCCGGCGATGTCGGCGATGTCGCCGTCCATCGAATAGACGCTCTCGAAGGCGATCAGCTTGGGCGCGCCCAGCGGCGCGGCGGCCAGCAGTTCCTCGAGGTGCTCAAGGTCGTTGTGGCGGAAGATGTGGCGCGGACCGCCGCCGTGGCGGATGCCCTCGATCATCGAGGCGTGGTTCAGGGCGTCGGAGAAGATGATCAGGCCCGGCAGAATCTTCTGCAGGGTCGACAGCGTCGCCTCATTGGCCACATAGCCCGAGGTGAACAGCAGGGCCGCTTCCTTCTGGTGCCAGCTGGCCAGCTCGGCTTCCAGATCGACCGCCGAACGGGTGGTGCCGGAGATGTTGCGCGTGCCGCCGGCGCCCGCGCCCACGGCCTCGATCTCGGCCGTCATGGCCTCGACCACGACCGGATGCTGGCCCATGCCCAGATAGTCATTGGAGCACCAGACCACGACGTCCTGTTCGGAGCCGTCCTCGCGGCGGCGCACCGCCTGCGGGAACTGACCGCGCACGCGCTTCAGATCGGCGAAGACGCGATAGCGACCCTCGCTGCGGACCTGCTCGACCGAGTTTTGAAAGGCGGACTTATAGTCGAACAAGACGGCAGTTCTTTCGCTTATACAGCTTTCCCCGCCTAATTGCGCTCGCCGCCCGGCGTTGTCCATGTTCTGGGCCGGACAAAACGTCTCAACCCCTTAATTGATAACGGTTCTCATTTTAGTTGGCCCGCGGTCGTCGGCCCTGCGGGACCTCCCGACCCGACGCGGGCCGCGTGGTCGCCCGCGGTCGTCGGCCCTGCGGGACCTCCCGACCCGACGCGGGCTGTTTGTCGCCGTCATCCCGGGGCGGCGTAGCCGAACCCGGGACCCAGGCGGTGGATGACAGGCAACGTCACGCCAAGACTGAGCGCCTGGATCCCGGCTCTCCGCTTCGCTTCGGCCGGGATGACTGCAGTGCAAGAGCCAGGAGCGCCTTTCCCGGCTCGGCCCATCAGTCCGCCGCCCGCGCCAGCGCCGCCAAGGGGACCCGCGTCACCTGCACGTCCTCCTTGTTGGTCGCGTAGCCGATATAGAGGGCGCCGTTCCAGACGATGCTCTTGGGGTAGTGATAGCCGGGACGCTTGTACTGGCCTTCGTAGCGCAGGGGCTGAAGTTCCCCTGCCCCGCGCAGGAGGAAGCTGCGGTCGAAGACGCGTCCGTCGTCGCTCAGGGTCACGGCCAGCGGCATCCGGGGACGGTCCGAATTGGGCGCATTGACCAGATAGGCGGTCCCGGCGGGCAGGTTGCCGGCGCTCTGCTTGGCGCGCGCGTCGGGCATATCGGTCAGGACCGGCGTGGTCCAGCTGACGCCCCGGTCGCAGCTTTCGGACGCCAGTTGGCGGAAGCTCAACTCCTCGTCGCGGAAGACCATGACGGCGCAGTCGCCGCGCTGGAACAGGCTGGGCTCGATCTCGCGGCTGAGGCGCTTTTCGTGCTCGGCCGCCGCACCGCTGGCGTCGCGCGGCAGGTTCTGCATCCGACCGGGCGTCCAGCCCGTCAGCCCCAGCGGGTCATCGGTGTAGAAGGGGCCGGCGATCATGCCGGGGCGCATGTGGAAGCCCGTCATCAGCCGACCGCCGATCATATGCGGGTCCTGTTCGATGACGCCCTCGACCGGGCGACCATCAGCGCCCATGACGCGGCGCGGTTCGCTCCAGGTCTCGCCGTCGCGACTCAGGCGGTATTCGGCATAGCCGCCCGCGCCCGACTGAAAGCCGTCGGGCCAGACGTTGACGTAGGCCACCAGGGTCTCGCCGTCCGTCCACCAGCCCCCGCTGGAGCGCATCAGCCCGCCCTCGCCCGCATGGGCCAGGGCGACGGGGGCGCGCCAGGTCTCGCCGTCGTCGCTGACGCTGTAAGCGACCCAGGTGTCGGGCGCGTCCTCGTCACGGGCCGAGCTCTGCCACTGGGCGTAGAGCCGCCCCTTGAAGGGCATGAGCACCACGCCGTTGCTGAACCGGTCGGTCGCCTCACCCGGCGCAAAGACGGTGAAGGTCTGCGTGCCCGACGCGGGCTTCAGCCCCAGATCGGGCGCCCCCGCCTGAAACAGGCCGGGCGCCGCGCGATAGGGCGGATCGGCCGGCGCGGCGGCGATCAGGCCGATCGCCGCCAGACCGACCAGTAAGGACAGCCCCCCCGGCCCCCTCACTGCGCCAGGGTGTCCAGCCGCCCGCGCAGCATCTGGACCATGGCGGAGAAGTCCTTGCCGCCGTAGCCGAGGCCGTTGAACAGGGCGTAGAGGGCCTCCGCCTGTGCGCCCAGCGGGGTCGTGGCGCCGGCCTTGGCGGCGGCGTCCTGGGCCAGCTTCAGATCCTTCAGCATCATGGCCGTGGCGAAACCGCCTTCATACTCGCGGTTCGAGGGGGCGGTCGGGACCGGACCGGCCCAGGGGTAGTAGTTGCTGACGCTCCAGCACTGGCCCGAGGACTTGGAGGCGATCTCGAAGAAACGTTCCGGCTCCAGACCCAGCTTCTCGGCCAGGGCGATGGCCTCGCAGGTGCCGACCATGGAGATGCCCAGCAGCATGTTGTTGCAGATCTTGGCCGCCTGACCCGCGCCGTGGTCGCCGGCGCGGATGGTGATGCGGCTCATCGGGTCGAGCGCCGGTTCGACGCGGGCGAAGTCGGCCTCGTCGCAGCCGACCATGAAGGCCAGGGTGCCGGCGTCGGCGGCGGCGGTGCCGCCCGAGACGGGAGCGTCGGCGAAGGCGTAGCCCGCCTCCCGAGCCAGACCGGCGACCTTGCGGGCCGTCTCCACGTCGATGGTCGAGCAGTCCAGCAACAGGGCGCTGGTGGGGGCGGCGCCGATGATCTGTTCGGAATAGACGCTGAGGACGTGGGGCCCGGCGGGTAGCATGGTGATGACCACCTCGGCGTCCTTCACGGCCTCGGCGACCGAGGCGACCGTGCGGCACCCGGCCTCAGCGGCGCGTTCCAGGGCGGCGGGCGACAGGTCGAAGGCGGCGACGTCATGCCCGGCCTTGGCCTGATTGGCGGCCATGCCGCCGCCCATGTTGCCGAGACCGATGAAGGCGATGCGAGTCATCTGAGGCGTTTCCCTTATGGATTTTGAGGCAGGGTTAGCCCCTCCCCGGCCGCTTCGCCAGTCACCTGTTCGACAGTTTCGGCTCAGGCGGGTTTTCTGAACCGCAGCATGAACTGGCTGGTCTTGCCGCGAATGGACGGGTCGAAGACATTGGCCGTGCGCGAGTCGTCGGGGCGGGCCAGCAGGTCGCTGGAGCCGTCCAGAACAAAGCCCGCCGCCTCGACCTCGCGCTGGACCTGATCCACCTCGATGCGGTGCAGGCTGTCAGGCGCATCCGGCCCGGCGCCCGCCGCCGCATCATGGTCGATGACGACATAGAGGCCGCCGGGCTTCAGGGCCTTGAAGGCTGCGGCGTTGACCTTGGCCGCCGTGTCCGTGGCGAAGGGCTTGAGGTGAAGGTCGTGATAGTTCTGGGCGGTGAAGATCAGGTCGAGACCCTCGGGCCATTCCGGCGCGCCGATGGGCGAGCGGACGCCGTCCACATTATCCAGGGCGTCAGCGGCGGCCAGGGCCTCGCCGTAGCTGGCCTGGAAGCCGATGAACTCGGCCGGTTGCCAGGCCGTGACGTGACCGTCAGGCCCGACAGCGGCGGAGAACAGGCGAGTGAAATAGCCCCCGCCGATGATCATGTCGCCGATCTTCTGACCCGGCTTCACCTCGGCGAAGGCCAGGGTCTCGGCGGCGTGTCGAGCCGTGTCGCGCGCCCGGTCCTCGGTCGTGCGGACGGGGCTGGCCAGGGCGGATTCATAGGCGGCGGGCGCCGTCTGGGCCGAGACGACCGGCGCGGTCGCCGCCAGAGCGGCGGCGATGAGGACAGAAAGGAAGGGACGCACGGCAACTCCTCCTGTAATTTCAGCCGGTTCAGCCCGGCTTGCGGAAGCGATAGACGAACTGGTCGGTCTTGCCGCGAATGGCCTCGTCAAAGACGTTCAAGCTGTGGTCGTCGGCGGGATTGGCGACGGCCGAGGTCTCGCCGTCGAAGACGAAGCCGGCGGTCTCGACCTCGCGGCGCAACTGGGCGCCTTCGATGCGGTGCAGGGTCTCCACCGCCGTGTTGCCGGCGCCGGGGGCGGCCTGGTGGTCGATGACCACGAACAGGCCGCCGGGCTTCAGCGCCTTGAAGATGTCGGCGTTCATTTTCGTCACATCCACGCCGAACCGGGGGATGTGGAAGTCGTGGTATTCCTGGCTCATGAAGACCAGATCCAGCGGCTGATCGAAGGTCATGGCGTCCAGGTCGCCGTTGACGCGGCTGACATTGGGATAGGCGGCGACCAGGGCGTCGGCGCGCGGGTTTTCACGCTCGGCGGTCTTGTTCGGCACGAAGGCGTAAACGTGGCCGCCCTCGCCCACGACGCGGGCGAACAGACGCGTGAAATAACCGGCGCCGGGGCGGATGTCGGCGATCTTCTGACCCGGCCGCACCTGGGCGAAGGCCAGCATCTCGGCCGGATGGCGCAGAGGGTCGCGCGCGACCTCGTCGGCGGGGCGCAGGGTGTCGGCGACGGCGCTCTGATAGGCGGCGGACGGTGCGGTCTGGGCCAGAACCGGCGATGCGGCGGCGACCAGGGCCGACAGGGCGGCGGCGAGCAGACGGGACTTCATGGGAACCTCCGAAACAGCTGGCCGCATAAGGCGCGTGCAAGAGGCGACTGGCAAGCCGCCTCTCACCATGAAGATCAGCCCGCCATCGCTGACGGCGACTGCTTCTCCTTCAGCGTGACCAGTTCCTCGGCCATGGTCGGGTGGACGGCGCAGGTGGCGTCCCACTGGGCCTTGGTCAGACCCGCCTTCACGGCGATGGCCGCCAGCTGGATCATCTCCGGGCTTTCCGGACCGACGATGTGGACGCCGACAACGCGCTGACTGTCGGCGTCGACCACCAGCTTCATCAGCACCCGCTCGTCCGAGCCGGTGAAGGCGTATTTCATCGGGCGGAAGCGGGTGACATAGACGTCCACCTCGCCCGGACAGGCGCGGCGAGCCTCGGCCTCGGTCAAACCGACGACGCCGACCGGCGGCTGGCTGAAGACGGCGGTGGCGACGGCTTCGTAGTCGAAGTGCTGCGGATTGTTCCTGAAGACCGTCTCGTGGAAGGCGACAGCCTCGCGGATGGCGACCGGGGTCAGGTTCATCCGGTCGGTCACGTCGCCGATGGCCCAGATGTTGTCAGCCGAGGTCTTGGAATAGGGATCGACGGCGATGGCGCCCTCGTCGTTCAGCTCGACGCCGGCGTTCTCAAGCCCCAGCCCCTTGACGTAGGGGACACGGCCGGTGGCGAACATGACCACGTCAGTTTCCAGCGTCATGCCGTTGCCGAGGTGGCTGACCAGACCCGTCTCGGTCTTCTCGATCGACGTGTGCTGGCAGCCCAGGATGACCTTGATGCCGCGCTTCTCGATCTCGCCCGCCAGATGGGCGCGCACGTCGTCGTCGAAGCCGCGCAGGATGTTCGGGCCGCGATAGATCAGGGTCGTCTCGACGCCCAGACCGGCGAAGATACCCGCGAATTCGACCGCGATATAGCCGCCGCCGGCGATCAGGATGCGCTTGGGCAGTTCCGGCAGGTGGAAGGCTTCTTCGGACGTTATGGCGTGCTCGACGCCGGGCAGGGCCTCGGGCTTCCACGGACGTCCGCCGGTGGCGATCAGGATCTTCTCGGCGGTGAAGGTCTGGTTCTTGCCGACGATCTCGACCGTGTGGGCGTCCTTCATCACGGCGCGGCCGTGGACCAGATCGACGCCCGCCTTGCCCAGGTTGGCGGCGTAGATGCCCGACAGGCGGGCGATCTCGACGTCCTTGGCCTGCAGGAAGGTCGGCCAGTCGAATTTCGCATTTTCGAACGACCAGCCGTAGCCCTCTGCGATCTCCAGCGCGTGGCTGACTTCCGAGGCCATGACCATGAACTTCTTGGGCACGCAGCCGCGGATGACGCAGGTGCCGCCGACCCGATACTCCTCGGCCACGGCCACCTTCTTGCCGCCCAGAGCGGTCAGGCGCGCGGCGCGCACCCCGCCCGAACCGGCGCCGATGACGAAGAGGTCGTAGTCGTATTGGGTCATCGGGGGCTCCGGGATCGGACTCGAAAAAACAGAGCCCAATTCGTCTGAATAGTCTGCAATTCGTGCGGCCGAACCGCAGCGCTAACCCGACTTAGGCGCCGGGGCTCGAGGGGGCAAGGCGGAAGGACGGCATCCCGGAAAGGAGGTCGGAACGGCAGGCGGACACCCGGTCGCGCCGACGCCTGTCAACTCTTCTGGCGGACAGCGTTCGGTGATACCCTATCCAGCCGATATGTATGTCGTGAGGGCCGTTGATGATCGCCGCCATTCTTGCTCTTGCGCTCAGCGTCGGCGCGCCTTCGGATCAGACATCTACGCAACCCGTTTCGCCGAGCCGCGAGGATCAAGCGGTTCGCCTGGAAGACATCCAGGTCACCGGACGACGCCTTGACAGTCTTATCGAGAGTTTTGTCGGCGAGGTCGCGGCGCCCAATCGAGGGCGCGGCATTGCGCGCTGGGATCGCAGCGTCTGCGTGGGAGCCGTCAACCTTCGCCGCGACGTTGCGCAATACCTGGTCGATCGCGTCTCGACCGTGGCCGAAGATCAAGGCCTGAACGCCGGAGATCCGGGCTGCGCGCCCAATCTGCTGATCGTCGGGACGGCCGACGGAGACGCCTTTGCGCGAGAGCTGGTCGGAAAACGCCGCCGCACGCTGCGCATGGGCGGCACGGGTATGGATCGCGGCGCCGCAGCCTTGAGAGATTTCCAGGACGCCAGCCGTCCCGTTCGCTGGTGGCAGATCAGCATGCCGACAGACTCTGAAACAGGTCAGCGTGCGATCCGGCTTCCGGGCGAATGCACCAACGCATGCTCAGGGCCGATGAACTATGCTCCGGTGATAAACGTCGCCTCCGCTTCACGCCTGTCGACCCAGATCATCGACAACATCTTTCGCGCCATCGTCGTCGTGGACGTCACCAAGATGGGCGGCGTCAATTCAGCCCAACTGGCGGACTACATCGCCATGGTGTCGCTGGCGCAGATCGACCCGAATGCGGACACCAGCGCCTATGCGTCGATCCTCAACGTGTTCAGCGACCCGAACAGCGCCGCCTCTCTGACCGAGTGGGACAAGGCCTATCTTGAAGGTCTCTACGACGCGCAACGCACCCAAAAGAACCTGCGCGCCGGCACGACAGAGATCGAATCCTCCATCCGCCGGGCGCATTCCCGTCTGGCCGCTGAGCCCGAGACGACTACGGATTGATCGTCTCGAAGCCTTCGTCCGTGCCGATGATGGCCAGGTCGGTAAGGTCGAGGAAGAGGCCGTGTTCGACCACGCCGGTCAGGCTCTTGAGATCGGCGGCGAGGCGGGCGGGGTCCGCGATCAGCTTGCAAGCCGCGTCATAGATCAGGTTGCCGCCGTCGGTGCGGACCAGGCCGCGCTCGGCCTGACGGACACGGGCGGGCATGGGGATGTCGTGGTCGGCCAGGACGTCGGCGATGCGGTTAGCGGTCGTCTTGTGGCCGAAGGCGACGACCTCGATCGGCAGGGGGAAGG
Source organism: Brevundimonas sp. (assembly GCA_022712235.1). Classification (GTDB taxonomy): domain Bacteria; phylum Pseudomonadota; class Alphaproteobacteria; order Caulobacterales; family Caulobacteraceae; genus Brevundimonas. The sequence goes on from JALAGW010000292.1 coordinate 30,708, forward strand.
TTCCCAGGGCGGAAACGACCTTGGCCGCATCAGCGATGCAGATGCAGCGGGCGGACGCCTCCCACACCAGCTTTTCGCGCAGCAAGGCCGCGCCGCCGCCCTTGATCAGGGCCAGGCCGGGGCCGATCTCGTCGGCGCCGTCGACCGTCAGGTCGATGCGGGGGGTGTCCTCCAGCGTCGACAGGGTCAGGCCCAGTTCGCGCGCCAGATCAGCGGTGCGCTCGGACGTCGGGACGCAGCGCAGGTTCGGCAGGTTGCGCGCCGCCAGAGCCTTGACGAACCAAGCGGCGGTGGAGCCGGTGCCGAGCCCGACGACCATGCCGGCCTCGACATGGGCGGCGGCGGCTTCGCCGGCGTTCTTCTTCTGCAGGTCGCTCATTTCGCTGCCTTCTTTGCGCGCATCGTTTGCATAAAGCGGGCGGCCCAGCCCGACTTCGTCGTCTGTTCGGCGCGGCCGAGCGCCAGATCGCCCGGCGCGACATCCTTCGTCACCACCGAGCCGGAGCCGACCATGGCGCCCGCGCCGATGGTGACGGGCGCGACCAGCGAGGAGTTGGAGCCGACGAAGGCCCCCTCTCCCACCGTGGTGCGGTGTTTGAAGAAGCCGTCGTAGTTACAGAAGATGGTTCCCGCGCCGATGTTGGCCTTCGCGCCGACATGGCCGTCACCGAGATAGGCCAGATGGTTGGCCTTGGCGCCCGCGTCCATGCGGACGTTCTTGACCTCGACGAAGTTGCCGATCTTGACGCCCTCGCCCAGGTCCGCGCCGGGACGCAGGCGGGCGTAGGGGCCGACTTCGGCCTTGGCGGCGACCTTGGCGCCTTCGATATGGCTGAAGCTGCGGATGCGCGCGCCCTCGGCCACCACCGCGCCGGGGCCGAAGACGACGAAGGGCTCGATGGTCGCGCCCGCGCCGACAGCCGTGTCCCAGGCGAAGTGGACGGTGTCGGGGGCGCTCATGGTCACGCCCTGCGCCAGAAAATGCTCGCGCTGGGTCTTCTGGAACAGAGCCTCGGCCTGAGCCAGTTCGCCTTGCGCGTTGACGCCCATGACGGAGTCCTCGGCGGCGAAGACGGCGCGGGTCGGGGCACCGCGCTTGCGGGCCAGCTCGACCACGTCGGTCAGGTAGTATTCGCCCTTGGCGTTGTCGTTCTTCACCTCGGCCAGCAGGTCGAACAGCAGGCCGACCGGGGCCGCCATGACGCCGGAGTTGCAGGCGGTGACGGCCAGAACCTCGGGCGAGGCCTCCTTGGCCTCGGTGATGGCCAGAAGGTCGTCGCCCTGAAGGATCAGACGGCCGTAGGCGCCGGGGTCGCGGGCCTCGAAGCCGATGACGGTGACGCCTTCATGAGCGTCAGCGAAGACCGGCTCGATGTCGGCGGCCTTCAACAGGGGCACGTCGCCGTAGGTCACAACCACATGGCCGACGAAGTCGCCCAGAACAGCCTCGGCGGCGCGAACGGCGTGGCCAGTGCCGAGCGGCGGGTCCTGAACGGCGATGGAGTCCTGACCCAGACGTTTTTCGACATGGGCGCGGACTTCGGGCGAATGGGAGCCGACCACGACCACGATACGCTCGCAGCCCAGGGCCTCCGCCGCGTCGATGGCGTGGTCCAGCATGGCGCGCTGGCCCACCGGATGCAGGACCTTGGGCAGGGGGGACTTCATCCGCGTGCCCTGGCCGGCGGCGAGGATGATGGCGGCGCGAGGATGTGGTGCGGTCATGAATCGATCCGGCGGCTTGTCGTCCTGCGCGATCTAGCCCATTGCCGGGGTCTGCGCGAGCCGGGAGACGACATGAGCACTGAACGCGATCTGGAAGGCTGGACCATCGCCTTCGACCTGGACGGCACCCTGGTGGACTCGGCGCCCGACCTGATCGGCACGCTGAACCGAATGCTGGCGCAGTACGAGCTGCCGTCCGTGCCCATGTCCTCGGCCCGGCATCTGGTCGGGCATGGGGCCATGGCCCTGCTGCGTCACGGCTTCATGGAGGCGGGCGCCGTCTGGGACGAGGCCCACGCCCCCGGCCTGTTCGAGCGCTTCATCGAAGACTATCTGGCCCATATCGCCGACGAGAGCGCCGTGTTTGACGGCGTGGTCCCCGCGCTGGAGCGGCTGGCCGCGCGCGGCGCCATCCTGTGCGTCGCCACCAACAAGCGCACCGACCTGTCGGTCGCCCTGATCGAGGCGCTGGACCTGACCAAGCATTTCGCCTTCATCGCCGGGCCAGACGCGGTATCGGCCCGCAAGCCCAGCGGCGCCCATATTCATGAGGCGGTGCGGAAGGCCGGCGGCGATCCCGCGCGCTGCGTCATGGTCGGCGACAGCACCACGGACACCAGGGCGGCCAAGGATGCGGGCGTGGCCTGCATCGTCGTCGGATTCGGCTACAACGACGTGCCGCGCGAGGAGTTGGGCGGTGATGTGGTGATCGACCACTACGACGGCTTCGAGGCCGCGTTGGCCGAGGTGATGGGCGCGTGAACATGAGCGCCAAAAACTTCTACCTGGCCATGGCGGTGATCGGGACCGTGGTCCCCTGGCTGTTCTTCGGCTCCTTCTTCGCCCTGAACGGGTTGGATATTCCGCTCTTTCTGAAGTCGCTGTTCGTCAACGGCGCCGCCGGCGGCTTCTCCGCCGACGTGCTGATCACCATCGTCATATTCTGGGTGTGGTCGTGGCGGGATGCGACCCGGCACAGGATCGCGCGCTGGTGGCTGGTGCTGCCGGCCAGCTTCTGCGTGGGGCTGTCGCTGGCTCTGCCGCTCTATCTGTATTTGCGCGAGCGAGCTAAAAGCCAGAAAAACTAAATGGTGACGCAGAACTTCTCAGCGTCAATCGCTCCCGTTCCTGTTGCCGTCCGCGCGCATGGGAAACACATAGACCGACCCGTTCCTCCCCAAGGGTCGTCATGTTCCGTCGCTTCTTCGCCATCCCCCTCTGGCAGCGCACCGCCGCCGGTTTCGCCCTGGGCATCATCGCCGGCCTGATCCTGCGCGAGCAGGCGACCGTCTGGCTGCAGCCGATCGGCGACGTCTATCTGAACCTGATCCGCATGGTGGTGGCGCCCCTGGTGCTGTTCACCATCGCCAGTTCGATCGCCAAGCTGGGCGAAGGCGTGGGCGCGGTGCGGCTGGGAGTGCGGACCATCGTCTGGTTCGCGATCACCTCTCTGCTGGCGGTGCTGGTCGGTTTCGCCTTCGGGCACATCATCAATCCGGGCGTCGGCCTGGCTGACCTGCCGCTGGGCGAGGTCAAGGAACGGGTGATCCCGACGCCGCTGCAGGTGCTGCTGGGCGTGGTGCCGACCAATCCCTTCGCCTCCCTGGCCGAAGGCAAGGTGCTGCAGATCATCTTCTTCTCGGCTCTGCTGGGCGCGGCCCTGGTGGCGCTGGGCGACAGGGCGCAGAATGCACGCAGGCTGGTGGACGAAGGGGCGGCCCTGATCTTCCGCATCACCCGCTGGGTGATCCAGCTGACGCCGTTCGGCGTGTTCGGCCTGATCGGTTCGGTCGTCGGCGGCTATGGCTGGGAGGCCCTGCTGCCGCTGGGCAAGTTCATCTTCGCCATCTACGCCGCCTGCCTGTTCCACATCCTGATCGTCTATTCGGGCCTGCTGAAGCTGCATGGCCTGAAGGTCCGCAGCTTCTTCCGCGGGGCCTTCGCGGCCCAGCAGACGGCCTTCGCCACCTCGTCGTCGCTGGGGACCCTGCCGATCACCCTGCGCCAGACGGTCGAGCGCCTGGGCGTGCCGCAGGCCTATGCCGCCTTCGCCGTGCCCCTGGGCGCCAATGTGAAGATGGACGGCTGCGGCGCCATCTATCCGGCCATCGCCTCGATCTTCATCGCCCAGTATTTCCAGATCGACCTGACCCTGACGCAATACGTCCTGATCGGCCTGACGGCGGTGCTGGGATCGCTGGGGACCGCAGGCGTGCCGGGGACCAGCATCGTCATGCTGACCCTGACCCTGTCGACGGCGGGCCTGCCGCTGGAAGGCATCGGCTATATCGTCGCCATCGACCGGATCATCGACATGATGCGCACCGCCACCAACGTCACCGGCCAGATGGTCGTGCCTGTTCTGGTGGCGAAGGAGGAAGGCATCCTGAACGAGGACATCTACAACGGTCACGTCGCCTGGCTGCCCGGCGATCCGGAGGCGGAGACGCCTGAAGGGGTCCGCACCGCCGGTATTTGATCAAAGAGGCTTGCCGTCGTCGGAATCGCGGGCTACATCGCGCCTCCCGACGGCCCAAGCCTTTCTGATTTGGCCGTTACTGCGCTGGACGCGTAGCTCAGCGGGAGAGCACCTCGTTCACACCGAGGGGGTCACAGGTTCAATCCCTGTCGCGTCCACCATTTTTCCCCTTCCCTTACAACAAGATAGACCCCGTCGATCGGGCCTTGCCATTGGATGCCTAAGGCTTGACCTCGTTAGGGGGGCGCTAGGGGGGCGCCGAAAACCTCGCTCAAAACGGCGTTTCAGGCTGTTTCAAGCAAGATTTCGCCACGGACAAGCATATTAGCATTGCCATCCAGGCATCCAGCGAAGCGGGTTCACTTAGTCTGGAGCGGACGGAGGTGAACTGGTCGCGGCGGGCGGACTCGGAGTCGTCGCGCTTCGGGACGGCGTGGGCCCCGATCCTTGAAGCGCGGGAGCGCCCGGCGCCTCGGTCGCGACCGCGCCGTTGACCGCCTCGCTGGACGACGCTGACGTCCCCGGCCCAGTGGGAACATCGGTCAAGGCCCCCAC
>JALAGW010000293.1 GCA_022712235.1 Brevundimonas sp.
ACCGCCGGATTATAGCGGCCGTTGACCAGCTTGTTGGCCGAACCCGTCTTGCCGCCCATGCGCAGGCCCGGCGCATCGGCGAACCGGCCCGAACCGCGCGTCACGTTGCGGCGCATCAGGTCCAGCATGGTGGCCGAGGTCTCGGGCGAGACGACCTGGTGCGTCGGCGCATTGGGACGCCCGCCCTTGCGCAGCGTCGGCTGGACATAGCGCCCGCCGTTCACCAGAGCGCCATAGGCGGCGACATACTGGATCGGCGTGACCATGATGCCGTACCCGAAGGACAGCGACGCCAGGGTGCTGTCGTCCCACTTGCGCACCTTGGGCGGGCTGGCCGATTCCTTCAGCTCGATCGGGGCGGCGTCCAGCAGGCCCAGGCGGCGGAAGTAGTCGCGCATCACGTCGCCGCCCATCTCGACCGCCAGGCGCGACGTGCCGATGTTGGACGAATGCAGATAGACCTCCTCCAGCGTCAGCACCTTGTTGGTGGCGTGGAAGTCGGTGATGCGACGCTTGCCGATCTGCAGGGCCTGCGAGGCGTCGAACAGGGTGTTCATGTCGGCCCGGCCGGTGTCGATGCCGGCGGCGACGGTGAAGCTCTTGAACACCGAACCCATCTCATAGTGGGCCGAGGTGACGCGGTTCAGCAGGGCCTCGGTCGGCGCGCTGTTGCGGCGGTTGGCGTCATAGGTCGGCCAGCTGGCCATGGCCAGAATCTCGCCGGTCTGGGCGTCGGCCACCACGGCGACAGCGCCCTTGGCCTTGTGCTCCTCCGCGGCGATGGCCAGTTCGTTCTCGACCACGCCCTGAACGCGCAGGTCGATCGACAGCTGGAAGTCCTCGCCGGCGGCGCCCGCTGCGCGGATTTCCTGATTGAAGGCCAGTTCCGTGCCGGACACGCCCTCGCCGCCCGTGTCGGCGCGACCGATCAGGTGGGCCGCGGAGGTCCCCAGCGGATAGACCCGGCGATCCTCCGGCTCGAACGAGACGCCGCCCAGAGCCAGGGCGTGGACCGCGCGACGCTCCGACGGGGTCAGGCCGTTCAGCACCACCAGGCGACGCTCGCCGCTCAGCACGCGGTCCAGGCGCTTGGCCGAGACGCGCGGCAGGGCGCGGCGCAACTGCACCTTGGCGCTGGCCGGGTCCCAGATCTCGCGCGGGTCGATATAGAGGCCGTAGTGGGTGATGTTGGTGGCCAGCAGCTGACCGTTGCGGTCCACCAGATCGGCCCGCGTCAGAGCATTGGCGTTGAAGCCCGAGCCCGAGCCGCCCTTCGGCGCGAACAGGGCGGCGTGGGCCGCCCCCAGGGCCAGACAGGCGAAGACGGCGGAAAAGACCGCCAGGATCAGGAAGATGCGGACGCGGGTGTCTTCTTCGGGACGACCGTCGGCGCGGGCGCGCTCGAACGAATGCTCCATCCACCAGACGCAGCTGGCCACCCAGCGCCCCCAGGCGGCGAACAGACCGCCGACCGACGGGCCTTGCGGGCGCGGCTGCGGGCGGCCCGGCGCGGAGCGGCGATAGTCCATGCCGTGGTGATCATGCACGCTCAATGCAGAGCCTCCCCGGCGACGGGTTCAGCAACGGACGCGGCGGCCGCAGGCGGGGTCGCGACGACAGGCGGCGGGGCGATGGCGGGCAGACCGGCTTCGACCGCCTGCTTCTTCACATCGACCGGCCCCAGGCCGATTTCACGCGACAAGGCCTCCAGTCGCGCGGGCTGCTCCAGACGGGTCGCCTCGGCGCGCAGCAGCCGGACGCGCTGGCGGTTCTCGCGGATCTCGCTCTCGATACGGCTGATCTCGGCGCTTTCGCGGGCGGCGGCGGCCTTGGCGATATAGACCGAGAAGACCAGGGCGGCGACGCAGACCACGCCGATGATCTCGACACAGCGCACGCCGCGGACCTTCCAGTCGAACAGACGCTTCACCGGGACAGGAACAGCGATCATGCGCGCTTCCCTCCGATCGCGCCCCAGGCCGGAGCCGTCGTGCGGACGGCAGCGCGCAAGCGAGCGGACCGGGCGCGGGGGTTGGCAGCCAGCTCGGCCTCGCCCGCTTCGCGCGCCCCCTTGAACATCAGGTCGAAGCTGGGCTTGCGGGTTTCCACCGCGACCGGGGCGTGACGCGAACCGCCGGGCGCATTGCCGGTGCGCTCGGTCAGGAAGGCCTTGACGATGCGGTCTTCCAGCGAATGGAAGGTGACGACGACCAGCCGCCCGCCGGGCGCCAGCGTCGCCTCGGCTGCCTCCAGACCGCGCTCCAGCTGACCCAGCTCGTCGTTGACGGCGATGCGCAGGGCCTGAAACACGCGGGTCGCGGGGTGGATGGGCGCGCCGCGACGACCGCCGAGGGCCTTTTCGACCACCTCGGCCAGATCCAGGGTGCGGCTGAAGGGCTGCTCGACGCGGCGACGCAGGATGGCGGTGGCGACGCGACCCGACTGACGCTCGTCGCCGTACTGTTTGAAGATGTGGGCCAGAGGCCCGTGATCCCAGGTGTTGACGATGTCGGCGGCGGTCGGCCCCGTATCGCCCATGCGCATGTCCAGCGGCCCGTCGCGCATGAAGGAGAAGCCGCGCTCGGCCTGATCCAGCTGCATCGACGAGACGCCGATGTCGAAGACGGCGCCGTTCAACTGGGCCTTGCCGCTCTCGGCGAAGGCCGCGGCCAGACCGGAAAAGGGCGTGCGGATCAGCTGGAACTGGCCCGGAAAGGCGGCCGCGACCGCGTCGGCGTGCGGCTGGACGGTCGGATCGCGATCCAGACCGATGACCTGGGCGCCGCGATCCAGAATGGCGCGGGTGTAGCCGCCGGCGCCGAAGGTGGCGTCGATGATGACATCGCCGGGCTGCGGGTTCAGGGCCTCAAGGACTTCGGCCAGCAGGACGGGGGCGTGCGGAGACGTCATGCCGCGCCCCCGGCCTTGGCGACGGCAGCCTGACGACGCATTTCACCGAACTGCTTCAGGCCTTCGCGCGCCATGCGGCGCTGCTCGGCGCGGTGCGCGGCCCACTTGTCCTTGTTCCAGATCTGGAAGCGCTCGCCGACGCCGTAGATGACGACCGTGTCGGACAGGTCGACCTCGGCGCACAGGTGTTCCGGCAGGGTGATGCGGCCCGCCGAGTCGTAGGACAGCGGCTTCTGCTCGCCGAAGATCGAGGCTTCCAGCGCCGAGCGATAGGGATCGCCGAAGGGCAAACTTTCGATGACGGCGCGGTATTCGGCGAACAGCTTGTCGCCGCCCGCTTCCAGGCAGTCAGCTTCAATAGAGGGGAAGCAGAAGACGCCATGCTCGGCGCCGTTTTCAGCCGTGCGGAATTCCTGGGGGATCAGGAGACGGCGCTTGCCGTCCAGCTGCTTCTCGTAGGTCGAGAGAAACACGCCCTGCCCCAATCGAGCCCCTCGGCCCGTCCCTGAAATCCGTTGATGACACCACGCGTCGGGCCACAGCCCCTACTCATGAGGTTATGGGATAGCATGGGATCAGATGGGCCTCAATGGGATTAGTTGACACCCTTTAACCAAATTTGCAGTTCGCCGATCACGGCAGAAAGTGTAAAAGAAGCACAGACAGGCACCAACAAGAGTATTCACAACCTGTGGACGGCAGTTTTCGCCATGTTTTCAACGTAGAGTTTAATGGCGCGACACCTCTTCCTTTCTCCAATGGGAGAAGGGGGTCCGCAGGACCGGATGAGGGTTTCCCGGCTGCCGTCGGCGCGAGCCGTGGCACTACGGCTAATGCCGAATGACAACCTAGCCCCTCACCCTTTCGCCTTCCCAATCGCTGCGCTCTTGGAGGCTCAAGCCCTCTCCCACCGGGAGAGGGAGAGGCTTTACCGGCCTCAAGCGGCGCGAAGCGCGGCAGGCCCAACAAACTGGGCCTCAAGCAGGCCGAAGGCCGGTAGGCCCCAAACATGGCCTCAAGTAGCGCGAAGCGCGGTAGGCCAAAAAAAAATGCCAGACGGCCTGTAAGCCGGGTTCTGTTCCGCCCGAAAGCGGCGACGATCATTCCTCTGGACCGCCCATTGCTGAGCGGTTCTCGCGACCTACCCGGACGCCTCGGGCGGTGAACCCTGCGGCCGAAACCGCGCGACGTCCCTATTCGGTCTTGCTCCAGGCGGGGCTTGCCATGCCGCCGACGTTGCCGCCGACGCGGTGGGCTCTTACCCCACCCTTTCACCCTTCCCCGGGCCGGAGCCCAGGCGGTTTGCTTTCTGTGGCGCTATCCCTCGGGTCGCCCCGGGCGGGAGTTACCCGCCGCCTCTTCACCGTGGAGCCCGGACTTTCCTCGACAAGAGCAAGCTCTCGCCGCGACCGCCCGGCCGTCTGGCGGGGGCTAAGTGCGCGCGAACGGCCCGCGCGTCAATCCAGAACGCCGGTAACGCTCTCGGCCGAGGCCAGTTGAAGCAGGCCGACCAGGCGGGCGCGGGTCTCGCCGTCGGCGACGCCGTCCACGCGATCAGGCCGCCAGTGACGCTGGAAGGCCTCGACGGTCAGGCGGGTCTCGTCGTCATAGTCGCCGCCCGGCTTCAGCCCATAACCCAGCCGATGCAGGCCCGAACGCAGGACGATGACGCCCAGACCCTCGTCGCCCGGCGACAGGTCGGCGCCCAGGGCGGCGACGCGTTCGGGCGCGGGATCGAACCACAGGCCGTGCCCGGCCTCGGCCAGACGCTTCCACGGGAAGAGTTCGCCGGGGTCCTGCTTGCGGTCGGGTGCGACGTCGGAATGGCCGATGATGCGAGCGTCGGGGATGGTCCAGCGTGAGCGAATGTCCGCGATCAGGGCGATCACCGCAGCGATCTGGGCTTCCGGGAAGGCGCGATAGCCGAACTCGTGCCCCGGATTGACGATTTCGACGCCGATCGAGGCGGCGTTGACGTCGGTCTCGCCCTGCCAGACGCCGCGGCCGGCGTGCCAGGCGCGGCGCTCTTCCGGCGCCAGACGCAGGATCACGCCGTTCTCGTTGACGACATAGTGGGCCGAAACCTCGGCCGCCGG